>CAIXPV010000172.1 GCA_903921405.1 uncultured Actinomycetes bacterium | reverse complement strand
TTGCTGCAACGTCCTTAATCTTATAACCGGATTCCTTTAACGCCTGATCAACGGCTTGATGCATCACCAAGACTAATTCTTTGAGTTCAAGTGATTTAACTGGTACCGATTTTTCTGCCCGCATCACTTGGTTTAGATCTCCAACTGCAGCACGAATAAAGCGGGATCCGATATCGATTCCCAAGCACACTTTTATGTCGCTGACGGCTTCATACACAGAGCGCGCACGACGAGGGTCATCAGCACCGGGAGAAAACTCTTGGACAAGCCCGTATTCACTTAAACTACGCAAAATATCTGCCGTAGTGGGCTTAGATAAGCCAATTAACCGTGCAATCTGGGCTGCATGCAGTGCGCCTTCTCGACGCAAAATATCCAGTACCCCACGCTCATTGATCTCACGCATTAGCGAGGGAACAGCTGCAGTGGTTATCTTGCTCATTTAGCCTTTAACTCCAGTCAGAGTAACGCCTTCGATAAAGACTTTTTGTGAGAAAAAGAAGATGATAATAACAGGGGCCATGAATAACGCCGATGCAGTCATCATCATATTCGTATCAACATGGTGGATTCCTTGAAAAGCATTCAATCCAATACCTAGAGTCCAAAGATTTTCATTTTCGACTATGTAGAGGAGTGGCCCAAAGAAATCATTCCACGAGCCCAGAAAGGCAAAGAGTGCAATGGCTGAGATTGCTGGTTTTGCCAGCGGCACGATGATTCGCATCATTAATTTGAACTCACTACAACCATCAATACGAGCGGCATCTGAAATTTCATCTGGAATTGAGGTGAAGAACTGTCTTAATAAGAAGATTGAGAATGCGCTCGAAAAGAAGGATGGAACGATTAGTGGCAAGAATGATGGAATCCAATGTAGTCGCGAGAAAATAATGTAGACCGGGATCATGGTTACTTGACCAGGTAGCATCATGGTCGACAAAATAATAAGAAAAGTAGTTTGACGACCCTTCCATTGCAAACGAGATAAGACATAGGCCGGTGGAACACTTGAGACAACAGTGCCAATCGTCCCCATGACAGATACAAAAAGAGTATTGAGCGTCCACTTAAGAAACGGAACTGCTGTAAATACTTCTAGGTAGTTGTGCCAAACAAATGGATGTGGCCAAAGAGAACGTGTCTCTGCTTGCCCCTTACTCATGAGCGAAATTACAACTACTAAATAAAGCGGAAGGATAAAGATTGCCGAAAGACCAATGAGAAGCGAGTGATTACCGACCATGTGCAAAAATTGGTTCCATTTCTTTGCACGCCTAGCTTTACGTGAATGGGCATCGATTTCGGCCAGCTTTTCAGGTGTATAGAGGCTCATTTAAAGAGGGATCCATTCGGATAATGAACCCAACGCTTTTGGGTCTTTAGAATAACTAATGTGCAAAGCAGTGTTATCACTAGCAAAACCCAGGCAAGGGCCGAGGCATAGCCCATCTCGTAGGCCTTAAATGCGCTGTAATAGATATGGGTTGCATAGAAATACATCGAGTGTGAATAATCGTTGACTTGACCCGAGGCAACATATGCCTGCGTAAAGTATTGGAAGCTTCCGATAACACCCGTGACGGTTGAAAAAAAGATAACCGGAGTCATCAGCGGCAAAGTGATGTATCTAAATGATTGCCAGCCCGATGCGCCTTCGAGTTCGGCTGCCTCATATAGCGAAGTCGGAACATCCAAAAGGCCGGCAAGAAAGATAATCATGGTATCGCCGATGCCCCATAGCCCCAGCAGAATTAAGCCCCATTTAGACCAGGCTGGATCCATAAACCAAAATGGTGGCTCCTTGATTCCAATTGCCTCGAGCATTTTATTAATAGGTCCATATGCTGGATTAAAGATATAAGTAAATGCCATTGTGCCAGCAACTGCTGGAACCATAGATGGTAAAAAGAAAATTGTTCGATAAATGCTTTTACCCATTTTAGGTTTTGTTAGGATCCATGCCGTAAAGATTGCAAAACAGATTCTTAATGGAATGCTTATTGCAGAAATCCAGATCGTATTTTTGAGTGCTTTCCAAAAATCATCATCCTCAAAGAACATGCGATGAAAATTATCTAGCCCTACCCATTTGGGAGATTCAATCAAATTAAACTTAGTAAAAGATTGATAGAAGCTAGAGACCATTGGGTAAGCGGTAAAGAAGATGATTCCAAATAGCCACGGGGATAGGCATAGGAAGATAAAGAGACGAGGGACTTTAAGTTTCTTTCGCGGTGGTGCAATATCCCCCTTCTTTTTGAAGGGGGATATTGCATTTACCCTCGTTAGTGACATGAAGAGAGTGTTTAGCTATTTCTAGAGACTATTTGATCTACCTTTTGAGCTAGATCAGCAAGTGCGCTCTTGATGTTAGGTGTATCGCCTGCTTGCCATGAGGCCATTAAGTTCTGAAGTAGTGACTCTTCCAAATGTTCTCCAGTGTTTTTAACGGTGTGATAAGCAGACTTTGGATTAGCCGTAATGTCATAAATTGGCTGATACCAAGCTGGATATGTTGCTGGGCGTGCAGCCTTAGCAAGAAGTGACGATGGGGCGCCATTGGCAGTATCCCAAGCAGATGCAAGCTTTGTATCGGTAGCAAGTGCCTTCATGACAATCCATGCATCCTTTACATTCTTTGAACCCTTTGAAATACCCATTTGTCCTTGGCCAACTACACCAGAGCCATATGCAGCACTGTTATCAGGCGATACCGGGAAGCCAGTGATACCAAAGTTAACCTTTGCGGTGCACTTATCGGCCATAGTCCAGTCATCACCAGTACAGAACATTGGTGCCATCCAGTTTGCATCCCACTTCATCGCAACGCGGCCAGTCATAAAGTCATGATCGGTTCCCCATTCGCCACCACGTGCTGCAACGAACTTAGTCAGGAGCTTGCTTCCCTTTTCGAAATCTCCACCGCCATAAACCTTAGCGATGAAATCTTTCTGCCAGTTAAATGCCTTAGCCCACTTTGGATCTGATGAGAATGCAGCTGAACGATCTCCGCCATACCACTTAGCGCCGAACATTTGTCCTAGCCACATAGAATCCATATCAAAACCGTAATAGCCAGCCCACGGTAAGAACCCTGCAGCCTTGATACTTCCATCGGCGTTAAATGTTGTGAGCTTTTGTGAGTATGTAAGTAGCTCAGTTGTTGTCTTAGGCGGATTAGCAAACCCTGCTTTACTCAATAGATCTTTGTTGTAATAAAAACCAAAGACTTCAGAGTACAACGGAAGTGCGCAACGCACATGGTTTGAAATCGAAGAGGAAACTGATGCAGCGTTAAATGTTGCTGCCATGTCAATTCCATTTTTACCTGCAATGTAGGTATTCAAATTCTGCCAAGCACCAGTTCCGCAGAACCAGCCAAGGTTTCCATTTCCATTTGAAACAGATATATCTGGACCGTTACCTGCATTGATTGCAGCCAGAGATTTAGCCATATCGATATTTCCAACTGATTTAACAGTTAGTCCTGGATTGGCAGCTTCGATGCGCTTGATTGCCGCATCCCACATGGTTAAATTTCCACCTTGATATGGTGACCAGACTGTAACTGTTCGCGTTGCAGCGTGTGCTCCAGTTGTTGCAGCTACAAGGCTGCTTACTACGAGGGCGGTCACTGCAAGTGAAGCGAACATGCGATTTTTTCTCATGTCTTCTCCTTATGTCACTTAACTTTGGGTAAGTCCACAAAAAGCCCACGCCATTGTGTTAGGAAACCTACCGCTTTGTGTTAGGTTACCTTACAGAGTTTTCAGATATGGTCAAGGGCCTATGAGGGGGATGTATGAATAGGCGTGTCGCGGCGGCAGTTGCACTACTGGGAGTTGCTCTCTCACTCATTGCCATCACGCGCTCGCGAGCGCCCCGCTTAGATGGAACGCTCATTTATCACCGTTATAGCGACTATCAATCCTGGGATGCCACCATGTGGATGATCGATTTACCGACAGGGACAATGACCCAGGTCGGCCGCGATTGGAGAGACATGATCTCACCGATAAACGCCCATTTTTCTGCCGATGGTCAGATGATCACATTTATGGGTTCACAAGCTGGTTTGCCTGAGAATGAGTGGGATGTCTTTGTCTCTCACTGGGACGGATCTACGTGGGCGCAGCCCGTTAACCTGACTGGACCCAATGGCGCTCGCGATGAGGACCCTAAGTTTTCTCCCACCGGCCCCACCATCATTTATAAGCAGGACGGTGTTTTAGTAACTATGAAGGCCGATGGCAGCGACAAAAAATACCTCACACAGGGTAAGCCTGAATCCTCAATGCCGTATTTTGCAAAAAATGGCCGAGATATTCTCTTTGAACGCAGCGGAGATATCTATCTTCTCAAAGATGGTGTGGAAACCCTTATGTATGCCGGCCCCGGTCAATCCTCTTATTACCCCATTGGAATGGATGACACTAGTTTTCTTTATACCCGCGTTCAGAGCGCTAAACATGATTCGATCATGAAGGGCTTCTACGATGGCCAGCCCTCGGTGAGATATTTCTTTAACTCCACCGACTGGGATACATCGGATGCATACCCTTATGAAGATGGATCCAGATATATTTTTTATGTAACGGGTGATTTCCTTATTCCCCATGGTGGCTACAACCTTGCCTTTGCCGATGTAAAGGCAAAAAAGCGTTATGACATCGATGAGTATTTTCGCGCCAAGCGAAGCAGCGATATCAATACGGAGTACCAGGAGCTAGGTCCTGCATGGAGCCCGACCCGCTTTAATCAGAAGTAATTAAGCGAGTTTTCCGGTTACTTCAACGAAGTTCACACCAGCATTTGAGAGCACAACTGAAAAATCTATACCCGCTTTTCCTGTACACGATAGACCCCAGGAAAATGTGGTCGTTGCACCTGCAGCTAATGGATCAGTAGGTGCGCCCTCCATTGAGTTATCGCCATCGAAGATATCAACGCAATCCCCACTGGCAGTGCTTCCTTTAACAATCAACGTTGCAAGGTCAAGTGCGGCCGCTGAATTGTTAGTGACTGTTACTGTGAATTTTTCATTTGTTAGATCTGGAAGCTGACCTGATGCGAACTTGCCTGGCACGAAGTGAGAAGGCGAGGATAATGTGTAAGAGATTTTGTCTGGAGTGATGACAGGTGAATCAAAACCACCAGTTGCTTGAGGGGCGGCTTCAACGGTTTCGGTCAGGGCCTTACCTTCTTCTTGCGTAAGGGCTGATTCGGCTGTTTTTGATCCGCATGCGCTGAGCAGAAGAATTAATGCCGCACTTATGGTGAGTATTCTGGAAGTCTTCGCGAGTGCTTTCATAGAGTTCAAACCCCTTAAAAATATCTAAGCACCAAGATATGGCGCCAGAAACAATAAGTGAAGTATAGAGTAAGCGCCGTGAGTACGAAATCTGACATCAAAGTAGCGCCACTGAGCGTCCAAGGTATCCAAGGACGTAGCCCCCGCCAGATTGCCTGGATGCGCTTTAAGCGCAATAAAGTGGGAGTAGGCGCAGCCCTTGTCAGTATCACCCTGCTGTTGCTCTCGCTCTTCGCCCCAATTGTGGCCAAAATTATCGGCGTCGACCCAGATACTTTGCACTTAGATCAGTTAGATATCAGCGGAATCCCAACAATTGGAATTAGTTGGCAGCACCCGCTTGGAATCATTCCAGGTACAGGTCGAGACTTTCTGGCCCAACTTCTTTACGGCTCGCGCATCTCTTTTCTTATTGCAATATTAACAACGCTGACAAGTTTAACTATTGGCTTATTTGTAGGCATTATTGGTGGATATTTCAGAGGTCGTATCGATAATTACTTAGGTCGCACAACTGATTTTCTTCTTGCTTTTCCCGCATTCTTTATGATCGTTGCACTTAATCAACCTATGGTGGCGCGCATCGAAGATTCAGGAATTGCCCAGGGCAACAGTGCCCGCATTATCTTCTTAGTGTTTTTCTTATCATTTTTTGGTTGGCCAGGATTTTCTCGGCTGATTCGTTCCCAGGTGCTCAGTTTGCGTGAGCGCGAGTTTGTGACGGCAGCTCAAGCCATGGGGGCAACCCGTTGGCGAGTGATGACTAAAGAGTTAATCCCTAATTTGTGGGCGCCGGTAATAGTTGTTGTCTCACTATCGCTTCCAGGATATTTAGCTGCCGAGGCGGTCTATTCATACCTAGGTCTGGGAGTTCAGCCCCCTGCATCTACATGGGGAATCCTGCTCTCAAATGCCACTAGATATGTAACCGTCATGCCAAGTTTTTTCCTAGTAGCTGCGGGTTCGCTAGTAATTGTAGTTCTTGCTTTTAATCTTGTTGGCGACGCACTTCGCGATGCCTTAGATCCACGGGCTGACCGCTAACGTCCATTTCGCTAGCCCTGCTTTGTTATGAGGCTGTTACCTGATCGCATTCACAAAACGGACATTATCTGATTGAATCACCTTCACTGGCGTCTTCGTTGCGCCCACTATGAAAGGAAATACGTCAATGAGCAATGTTTCTGCTCTTCGTCGTGCCGTTGTAATGAGCGCTGCTAGCGCACTTGCAATCAGTGCCGTAATGGTTTCTGGTGCAACATCTGCTAGCGCTGCCGTTACACCTAAGACCGGTGGAATTCTCACCTTTCTTGAGCACACACCACGACTAGATCACTATGACCCATCACGTATCTACACAGGCCGCGACTTAGCGTTTATGAACTCATTTACGACTCGCACCCTTGTTGCATACAACCCAGTTCCAGGCGCTGCAGGTGCATCACTTGTTCCTGATCTTGCAACTAACACAGGCGTGCCAAGCAATGCAGCTAAGACATGGAAGTTCACACTTCGTCCAGGCTCAACTTTTGAAGATGGCAAGAAAATTACATGTGAAGATGTTCAATACGGAGTCTCACGCGTATTTGCAACTGATGTCATCACTGATGGTCCCGGTTACCTACAGGTTTGGCTAGATATTCCAAAGGCAGCCGATGGTAGTTCAGTATTCAAGGGCCCATACAAGAAGGATGCAGCAGGACTCGCAGCTTTCCATAAGGCTGTCTCTTGTTCAGCTGATCACCGCACAATTACATTTAATCTCAACAAGTCAATCGCTGACTTTAACTACCTTGCAACATATGGAGTTATTTCTCCAGTGCAGGCATCTAAGGACACAGGCGATAAGTACGACCTAAAGCCACAGGCAACTGGTCCTTACAAGATTGTTGAGAACAGCAAAACTCAGTTACGTCTAGTACGTAACTCAAAGTGGTCAAAGGCATCAGATCCAGTACGTACTCCATACCCAGATGAAGTTATCATCATGTTTGGTTATGACGAAGAAGTTATCGATCAGATCATGCTCGGCGACACAATTCCAACTGCAGTTGACTTCGATGAACCATTGTCAACAAACAATGACAAGTTCTTCACAGACAGTTCATTTAAGAACCGTCGCATGAACAACTCGGATCCATATGCTCGCTACTTTGCATTCAATGTTAAGGCAATGCCTTGCATCGAAGTTCGTCAAGCTATGTACTATGCACGCGATGCTAAGGCATTGCTTGATTATGCTGGCGGATCAACATATGCAGGTTCATATGCAACTGGCGTAATCAGCCCATTGCTAGCAACTGACTACGCACCAACTAAGGTCGTAGGTCCAGGAAGTCCTGACTTTATTCCAGAAGGAAATATTGTTAAGGCAAAGGCGCTCATGGAGACAGCAAAGACAAAGTGTCCTGCTGACTACAAGAAGGCGACTGAGACTGGAATCAAAATTGATATCCGTCAGTCAGTAACTCTTAACGACACAATTCCAATCGAGACTGCAGCCTATGCACGTGCTGGAATCAAGGTCACATTTAACCCAATTAGCTCGGGTTACTACCCAACAGTTATGAACCCTGACAAGCAGAGTGATATCTCAATGTCAGGTTGGGGCGCCGACTGGGCAAATGCATCAACAGTTATTCCAGAGCTCTTCGCTTCATTTGGTGGATTCAACCTCTGCCAGAACACAAGCGATCCAGCCTATGCAGCATTTGAGAAGGGCATCAACACTGCGATGTTGACCACTGATCGTGCAAAGCAGGCTGTCATGTGGAAGGCACTCGATGTACAAGCAATGAAGAACTTCTGGGTACTGCCAACAATCTTTGGTAAGGCTCAGTTTGTTTGGGGATCACAAGTATCTGGTGTGTTCTTCTGGGTACCTCAGGGTAACCCTGCATTTGGAAAGATGTGGATTAATAACTAATCTCACTTTTTTGATGCAGAAAATATAAGAAGTTCGAAGTAAAGTACTCCTGGC
>CAIXPV010000171.1 GCA_903921405.1 uncultured Actinomycetes bacterium | reverse complement strand
GCCGTAACTGGGCGATTTTTTGCACTAATGATTCCTAAAGTAACGGTTCCAGATAAACCAAGTGGCGAACCAATCGCAATTACTGGATCACCAACGGCAACCTTGTCGCTATCACCCAACTGGAGAGCGGGAAGGTTTTTCGCACTAATTTTTAATACCGCTAGATCATATGAAGAGTCGCGACCAAGAATTGTTCCGTCGTATATATCTCCATTGTTAAGTGTGACGCGTATAGTTCCACCATTTTCGGCCACAGCTGCAATCACATGGTTGTTCGTTAAAATATATCCATTGCTATCTATAACAAAACCTGATCCTGTTCCGCCACCGCTGGTTGAATTAGTTGTAACCGAAACCACTGATGGCAGAACACGCTGAGCGATTCCTGCGACGGAATCAGGTGCGCGTTCAATTGTGCTAGATGATGAGACTAAATTTGCATGTTGAAACAAAGGCGTACCTGTTGAATTGACTCCCAAGAAACCACCAATTGTTCCAGCAAGGATCGCAACTAGAAATACATTTCCTTTTGAGTTCTTTGGCGCATTATTAATTTCCCACCATGCTGGTGCAATCTCTGTCTTCTTTGTTCTAGGAAAAATCATGCTTTTATTCTGCTACAACTTGGTAGCAACTAACAAACCATCACCCGATGAAATCAAGGTACTCACCCAACGCTCTGTGTCATTTTTAATGATTTTCCCAGCATCACGAAGGGCAACGGTCTTGGGATCGCGTTGGGCTGGATCGCAGACTTTTGAGCCTCCAAAGTAGTTATCAATGACTAGGGTGCCACCACTTCGCAAAATTCGGTGGGCTTCACCAATTACAAAGGCTAAATCCTCTGGATTATGTCGCAAGACAACTAAATCGTATGCACGATCAGTTAACTTTGAAATAACATCTAGGATTGTGTTAGTGATCAATCGATAGCGGGTTTGTGCAATATCGGCTTCTGCAAATGCCAACTTAGCGATCTGCGTGTGCTCCATTTCATCATCAATTGATGTCAAAGTCCCACTGGCGCGCATGCCATCGAGCAGCCATAAACTGCCGACTCCAGAACCTGTTCCAACTTCGACAACGGCTTGCGCAGAAAGCGTAAAAGCTAGATGTCGCAAATATGCACCCGCACCTGGAGTTGCATCTACTGCACCAACTTCAACTCCGCGCGCACGTGCCTGTGATTTAAAGTGATCTTCAGGTATAAAGTTTTCAGCAAAAGTGTGTGGATCTATTTTCATGAGAGATTCATGATCCATTCAGTTAATAAACGAACGCCAAAACCGGTACCGC
The DNA here is from genome assembly GCA_903921405.1 of uncultured Actinomycetes bacterium. GTDB lineage: Bacteria > Actinomycetota > Actinomycetes > Nanopelagicales > Nanopelagicaceae > Planktophila. The sequence goes on along the minus strand of CAIXPV010000171.1, from coordinate 1,149 downwards.
CCTTTGGATTTTCACCAGCATCAACATCACTTCGCCCGGTCCCAGCGATATCTAAATGTACCCAGCGACGGTTACCTGCAAAGTGCTCCAGGAATAGAGCGGCCGTTACTGATCCAGCAGAAAAACCAGCCTTCTTGGCGTTGTGATTGAAATCTGCCACATCACTTGCAAGGGCAACTTTGTAATCATCAATGAGTGGCATATGCCAAACACGATCACCTGAATCTGCTCCAGCCTTTGACAATTGTTTGGCCAGTTTGTCATCACGCGTATACATCGCTGCATACTGACGCCCTAATCCAACAGTTGCCGAACTAGTCAGTGTGGCAATATCCACTAAGTAATCAGGATCCAAATTAATATCGGCATAGGCAAGACCATCGGCAAGAACTAATCGGCCCTCAGCGTCGGTATCGATGACTTCTACTGTGGTGCCTCCATAATGAACAATGACATCGCTAGGGCGTTGAGCGGTGCCAGAGATAGCGTTTTCAGCACACATCATCAGCGCTGTAACGCGAACATTTGGTTGTAACTCTTCTAAAGCTGTCAGTGTCGCAAGGATTGCTGCAGCCCCCGCCATATCTGATTTCATCGGAATCATAAGATCGTAGGGACGTTTTAGATTAATGCCACCCGTATCAAAAGTGATTCCCTTGCCAACAAGTACTACATGTGGAAGTGCACCATGTGATGCTTTCTTTGATTTGGGAGAGTAAGAAACTTCAATAAAGCGCGGACCTGGATTTGGTGAGGAATTTCCTACTGCTCGTAGGCCTCCAAAATCTTTGAGCTCTTTTCCAGCTAGAACTCGGACTGCTAATTGGTTTCCTTTGGCGAACTCTTTCGCTTGTGAAGCCATCCACGCAGGAGTTTTAATATTAGAAGGCGTATGAACCAAATTGCGAGCGCGCGTAACCGCTTTCGAAATAGTGATAGCAGCATCTAGTGTCTCCTTGTCATCAGTTGCAACATAAAATACTGGAACGTCGGCGGGCTTTCCACTCTTTAAACTCCATAAGAAGGCGCCCATAGTTAATGAGATTGCATGTTCGCGTACATCACGCTTTTTGATAGCACATGCCGAATAAACAGTAGCTTTCTTGCCGCGTACTTTTCGTGCGATAGCTGTTGCAGCTAACCGAAGTG
>CAIXPV010000170.1 GCA_903921405.1 uncultured Actinomycetes bacterium | reverse complement strand
TCCGTAAGAATTAATGATCTATTTGCCGAACGTCGAAGCCCCCGTTCCTTTGATGAAAGCGCAGAGCTTCCTAAGGATGATTTGTTGGCAATTCTGGAGGCGGCACGTTGGGCACCCTCTGGTAGCAATATTCAACCGTGGAGGTTTGTGATTGGCCAACGCGGCGATGAAGTTTTCAATAACGTTCTGCAATCCTTAGCCCCTTTTAATCAAGGGTGGGCTTTTCGTGCATCGACCTTAATTTTGGTGGTCGCAGAAAACCTACGCCCAGATGGCACGCCTTATCTGGGTTTTCAATATGACTGTGGCTTGGCAGTTGCCCAATTAACCCTTGAGGCCCATGATCGTGGCTATGTAGCTCACCAAATGGGCGGCTTTGATAAAACAAAGGCGGCACACGCATTCGGGCTTACTGAAAACCTTAGCCCAGTAATAGTTATTGCAATTGGCAGACAGGGATCTATTGAACAGTTAGATGAAGCCACGGCTGCACGCGAGAGCGCACCGCGGGAGCGTAAGGAACTTAGCGAGCTGGTGTTGCAGGGTCTGCCAGACTAAAAACGGGAGCGAATCTCCCACAGATCTTTAAAGACTGGGTTAAATAATGTACTTGATAGATATTCAACTCCACTAGATCCTCCGGTACCAATCTTGTGGCCAATAGTTCGCTCCACCATCTTTACATGGCGATACCGCCACTCCTGAATACCTTCATCTATATCTAATAGACGTTCACAGACAGATGCACTTTCAGGGTCTTTGCGATGCACATCTAGCAATACATCTTGGACTCGAAGATTTGCTTCATACGGCAAAGTTCTATCTCGAGCTAGAACATCAGTTGGCATCGCATGTCCGCGTTTAACTAAATACGCAAGGGCTGAGTCCCAAACAGAGTTTTCAGAAGTAATAAGGGCGATCTCTGCTTGAACAGCTGGCGGCAAGTGCCCAGCCATTTTAGTATCTCGACGTCCCAGTAAGGCCTCTACTTTTCTAAATTGAGCAGATTGGAATCCACTAGAGGACGATAAGTAAGAACGGAAAGCATTGAACTGCAATGGTGTCATCGTTTCCAAAATATCTATCTGTGTGACACAGACTTTCATAATGGTACGGATGCGACCTAATAGCGCCAATGAGTAATGCGTGTCGCCAGATTCCATAGTGCGTTGAGCTTGAAGAAACTCATGAATTATCTGCTTAAACCACAGTTCATACGTTTGGTGAATAATTATGAATAACATCTCATCGTGTTCTGGACCTGCAGATAAAGGACGCTGCAGATTTAGTAGCTCATCTACAGCTAAATATGACGTGTAAGTCAGTGCTGGATCGAAGTTTTCGCTCATGTGACTCGTGAACCGCCTTCTTTGACGCTCTTATAGGCTTGGGATGTAACTAGATCTCGCATGCGCTCAAACCCATCCCAGACTTCACTATATGAAGTTGGAAGCGGGGATATGGCCAAGCGAATGGAGTTAGGGGTTCTGTAATCTGGAATCACATTAGAGATTTCTCGAAGGGCGACACAGATCTGTGCAGCATCTGGGTGCACTAAGGAGATATGACCACCACGCTCTTTAGGGTTACGTGATGTATTTAGTTCGATACCAAGAGGCTTCAACCACGCATCGTAAAGATCGATCATCATCTGGGTTCCAATTGCCGCTTTAGCTTCAATTGCAGCAATGCCGGCCTCCTTGATCATTTCAAAAGCAGTTTGCACGCAACGGATTCCCATTAATGAAGGGCTTGCGATTTGGAAACCTCGAATACCATCAGCCTTTTCAAACTGTGGCCCCATTTCAAACTGTGCGCCTTGCGCAAACCAACCTTGAATCGGTACTTGGAGTTCTTTTTGAATTCTTGTACTGACATATAACCATGCTGGTGATCCAGGTCCCGAGTTACCATATTTATAGGTACACCCAACACACAAGTCAACACCATTGGCATCAAGATCTAGATCTATTGCACCAACGGCATGACTGGCATCCCAGACAACTAAGCCTCCAATTGCGCGCACTTGATCTGTAATAGCTTTGACATCCGTACGCGCTCCTGAGCGATATTGAATAATTTCAAATGTAACGAGTGCTACATCATCATTTAAGTAGGGAGCTAAGATTTCTGGAGTGATTCGCTCATGAACTGCAGCGGAAGAATCTTCATTATCAATAATTACCAGTTTTAAATTAAATTGTTTAGCGATTCCATCAAGGATGTATCGATCCGTAGGAAAGTTCGCTGCATCGGTAATAATAGTCTTTCGCCCAGGACGGGCGTGAATTGCAGCCAGACATAATTGATAGAAATTAACTGAGGTTGTATCGCAGACCAATGTCTGACCAGGGCCTGCCCCTAAAGCAGCAGCAGCTAGTAAATCTCCAGTGGGTTGAGCCTCATCAACCCAATGACTCCATCCAGTAACGACCTCTGGGCCCCATTCATGCGTCATGAAGTTATTGATTGCGGCCACAGTGGCTTTGGGCAAGCGACCAAGTGAATTACCGTCTAAATAACACATCTGCGGATCTGAGACCACAAACTGTGACTTGAAATGGGCTAAAGGATCGTTTCTATCCAGTTCTAACGCATATTCACGGTCAGTCACATTCATGGATGAAAGGTACGCTCTCCCATCATGGCGCGCAACGTTGTAAATATCGAAGAGGTCTCCAAAGCCTTTGACGTTAAAGAGCTTTTAATAGCTGTATCACTTGGCGTATCTGAAGGCGATCGCATTGGAATCGTGGGCCGAAACGGTAGCGGCAAGAGCACTTTGATGAAGATTATCGCCGGTGTTGAATCGCCAGATATGGGGCGTGTTACAAAATCCAACTCTGCGCGAATCGGGATTCTTTCACAAGTTGATTTTGAAAACCCTGAAAGTACTGTTGGGGAAGTCGTCCTAGGTGATACCGCAAAACATGAATGGGCGAGTGAGCCAAATATTCGCGAGGTCTTTACTGGTTTATTTGGAAGTTTTGATGATCACATCTTTGATCGTAAATTTGGTCAACTATCTGGCGGCGAACGCAGACGCGTTGGTCTAGCAAAACTCTTAATCAATGAACTCGATTTGATTTTACTTGACGAGCCAACCAACCATTTAGATGTTGAAGGCGTTGCCTGGCTTGCAAGCTACATAAATAATCGTAAGGGCTTAGCTGTCACTGTCGTAACGCACGATCGATGGTTTCTGGATGCAGTAACAGATCGCACATGGGAAGTGGTTGGTGGGAAAGTTGAAGAATATGACGGCGGCTATAGCGCTTTTGTTTTAGCAAAGGCCGAGCGCGCGCGTCAAACATCAGTGATGGATCAGCGCCGTAATATGCTGATCAAGAAAGAGCTTGCCTGGCTGCGTCGGGGAGCACCTGCGCAAACAGTAAAGCCAAAGTTTCGCGTAGATGCTGCAAATGTTTTAATTGCAGGGGAGCCCGAGCCGCGCAACCAAGGTGAGCTTCTTAAGTTTGCACTTAATCGTTTAGGCAAAACTGTCTATGAAGCCCACCACCTGCAAGTAAAACTTGGTGATAATGAATTAATTAGTGATCTGTACTGGAATATTGGGCCTGGAGATCGAATCGGTATTGTCGGTATTAACGGAGCTGGCAAAACAACACTTATGCGCACATTGGTTGGAGAGATTCAACCAACTGCTGGAAAGCTGGTTACGGGTGTAACGGTTAAGCCTGCATTCTTGACTCAACACTTAGATGAGTTAGATCCAACATGGCGTGTATTGGAGGCCGTTGAAAAGATTGCTAACCGCGTAGAACTCGGTGGTGGGCGTGAGCTTTCAGCGTCGCAACTGTGCGAACGTCTAGGTTTTGATCGCGAATCTCAGTGGACGCCTGTCGGAGATCTATCTGGCGGAGAAAAGCGCCGCCTACAACTAACACGCCTTTTGATGGATAGCCCTAACGTACTGCTACTTGATGAGCCAACAAATGACTTTGATATTGAAACATTAACCGAGCTCGAGGACTTGCTTGATAGTTATGGCGGAACACTCATTGTTATTTCTCACGATAGATATTTCTTAGAACGAGTATGCGATCGATTTGTTGGACTACTTGGCGACAAATCTGTTCGTGATTTACCCCGTGGCGTTGACGAATATTTAGAGCTTCGTGCAAAGGCGACCCAAAATATATCTGTAGTTCAAAAGGAAAAGAAGAGTTCCAGCGCTGCCGAAGAACGTCAACTAAAAAAAGACAAAGTACGCCTTGAACGGCAGATGGAGAAAGCTGCGGCAAAAATTCTAGAATTAGAGGCCAGCCAAGAGGATGCATCACATGATGCCGACCGTTTACTTACTATTTCCCAGGAGTTAACCAAAACAAAAACTGAGAAAGACTTAATAGAGGAAGAGTGGTTAAAAGTAATATTGGAACTTGAATGATTCACCCACGGTTTAGGTTTTCGTAGCCAAGAGTTTGTGAACCGTTTTCTAATATGGGAGAGCCTTAGCCAAATCTTCCATCAATAGAAAACGGATACCATGAAAAAGAATAAGATTATTGCAGTTCTTGCTTCGTTAGTTCTCGCTGCTTCACTGGCTCAAGGTGCACTTGCAGCAGGATCAAAACCAATCTACCTCGTATCTAAGAGCGCGGCTGCATCACTTAAAGTGATTGCAACAAGCGGTGACGTTATTAACGGTCTAACTGTTCGTGGAATCCCAGATGGCATGGGCGCATATCGAAACGAAAACGGCGGAATTACTCTTTTATCTTCACATGAGATTTCAACTACAGCTCCACTTGCCATCAAGGGCAAGTCATCAACTGCTGTGTGGGCAACTTCTATTACAAAGTTCAATGTAACTTCAAGCACAAAGAATATAACTTCAGCCCAAAACTTCATTAAGGAAGTAAATTTTTATAACTACACAACAGGCAAGTACCAGTTGACACCTACCGGTGCTGCACCAGCCGGTGTTTCAGCTGGAACATTTGATTGGGGCATCAGCCGTTTCTGCTCAGCTACTTACACAGCCGCAGGAACATTCGTATTTAACGGTGTTGGTTATGAAGGTGGTCTATATACAGCGGGCGAAGAGGCCGGAGACGACTCACGCGGCTTTGCATTCGATATGGATGGAGTTGGTTATCAGCTACCTCGCCTTGGAATGACTGCCTTTGAAAATATTATTCCAAGCATTAAGCCAGGAGCTAATACTGTGGTCATTGGAAACGAAGATGGTTCTGCCACAGATAGCCAAATGACCGTATATATTGGTAAGAAGCAGTCAACTGGCTCCTCTATCGACAAGGCCGGTCTAACAAACGGTGATTTATATGTTCTAAATGTTCCATCTGCAAAGACTGACAATATCTTCCGCGCGACTGTTGGCAAGAATAAAAAGGTAGCAGCAGAGCTTAAGAAAGTTGATTGGAACACCACTCCTGTTCTATTCGCAAAAGACGTCCGAGACAACGGCTCGACCTTTGCTCGAATTGAAGATGGCAATTGGGATCCAACAAATCCAAATGTTTTCTACTTTGTAACTACAGAGTCAAACAAGGATCCAATCGCCGCAGCAGCTAATCCTTTAACTCCAACGGTTTCGCGTGATGGTGGTGCTCTATGGCGCTTGACCTTCAAAGATGCACAGAATCCATTGTTAGGTGCAGAGCTTGAAATGTTGCTTAACGGTGGTGAGGCAGCGATGCTTAGCAAGCCTGACAACATCACTGTTACAAATGATGGCAAAGTAGTTTTGATCCAGGAAGATCCAGGCAACAACGCACAATTGGCCCGCGTACTTGCATACCGAGTCTCTGATGCAAAACTTGTAACACTTGCTCAGTTTGATGAGACTATGTTTAAAAAGGGTGGATCGGCCTTCATTACCGAGGATGAGGAGTCCAGCGGAATCATTGATGCGACTGCGCTTCTTGCTAAGAAGGGTGATGCAAACTCCTACTTCTTCCTCAATGCACAAATTCACACTCCAACAGGGGCAGTTGCCGCACGCCCTGACCTGGCTGGACGTAGTGCAGCAAAGAAGGACGCTATCAATACGGCAACAATTGAAGGTGGTCAGTACTACATCATGACAATAACTGACTGGAACGCAGTTTTCACGGGATAACTACACAAAAAAGAGAGCGGATGGTGGTCGAGGGACCCATCCGCTCTCTTTTTCTATATAAAACCAAACATGTGAGTTAAAATCCCAGTATGAATCCTATATCGCACGGAATCGAAGTTGTCCTTTTTCGTTCTCGTTTCCTGTTGGCACCTCTTTACCTTGGTTTAGTCGGTGCGCTGTTCTTGCTGTGCATTCGCTTTATTGTTGAGTTTTATGAGTTAGCCATCCATATCGCAGAGGCAACTCCGCAGAGCTTTACGCTTGACTTGTTGGCTCTATTAGATTTAACACTCCTAGCTAACCTCATTCTTATGGTTATCTTTGCTGGTTATGAAAACTTTGTTTCTCGCATTGATGTTGCAACTGAGTCAAAAGATCGACCACATTGGATGGGAACCATTGATTTCAGTGGATTGAAGATTAAGTTAATAGGATCCCTTGTCGCGATTTCTGTGATTGAACTGCTCAAAGATTTTATTGAGCTGGCAGGTCAAGACCATGTTGGGGGTGGAACAAAATGGAGAATTGTCATCCATTTAACTTTTGTGGCCTCAGGCGTACTGTTTGCGCTGATGGATTGGATTGCTGATAAGCGAGAATTCCACGGCACACATTCTTAATGCGTTTAGACCTTCTTGCCGCCCTTACGGGAGTAATGATTGCTTTTCAATCCCGTGCAAATGGCGAGCTGTCATACAAACTCAACAATGGCCTTGAGGCTGCATTAGCCTCATTTGGCTCAGGGCTCGTAGTAATAGCATTAATTGCGCTCTTCAATCCGGCGATTAAAGAGGGGCTAGTAAAAGTTCGAACTGCGGTTTCAAACGGTGAGATTGCCAAGTGGAAACTTTTTGCAGGCACGCTTGGAGGAAGTTTTGTAGCAATTCAAACTCAGATCGTGCCGCTGATAGGCGTAGCTATTTATTCAGTTGCCTCTATTGCCGGACAAACTGTGACGTCCCTAATTGTGGATCGAATTGGCCTAACCGGTGGCGGGAAAAAGCTGATAAATAGAAGGCGTATAGCCGCTGCAATACTGACAGTCATTGCCGTAGTTGTCTCGGTTGCCGATCGAATCGACGCCAGAAATCTCTCAATATTCGCAGTATTTGCTGGATGCATAGCTGGGGTAATCGTTGGAATTCAACGCGCACTCAACGGACAAATTAATGAATTCTCACACCAGAGTTTTACAACATCACTTTTGAACTTTATTACAGGTACAACTTTCTTAGGACTCTTAATTCTTCTTGCCGTGGCAACTCATCGCACACATTTTGTTGCACTGCCCACGGGCCCTTGGTGGATTTACTCTGGTGGCGCTATCGGGGTTGTTTATATTGCTTTTACTTCGACCATTGTGCAACACCTAGGCGTATTAACTTTTACACTCTTTAGTGTTGGCGGTC
>CAIXPV010000169.1 GCA_903921405.1 uncultured Actinomycetes bacterium | reverse complement strand
TTTAACGGCCCACTGTGTAAATAATCGAATGGAAACAGCTCTGCGCGATAGCGAGGTGCGCGCGCCTCCTTTAACTTGTTGGTTAGCCAGCCATGAACGTAGGTGTGCTAACTCAAGTTCAGAGATCTGCGATATTCCTAGTAACTCTAGATGCTGTAACAGCGAGGTTAAATCCCCCATATAGGCACGAACCGTATGTACCGAGAGAGTGCGCTCACGTTCTAAGTAGCGCTCAAAAGCATTCAGCAGCTTCTCGAATTGATCGCTCATAGATATAGGGTACCTCTACAGGGTAAAACACCCCGTATAAAATCTCATTGAGGGCGAGACGTCGACATGTTTTTGGCCTATGTTTCTGAGTTCATCGCCTTCTTATCACTCAAGGATCGCTCGTTGGAAGAGATTCTTGAGCATGCGGTGAAACAAACGTTTAATCCGCTGGAAGTCACCTCGGCTTTTATTTCACAGCTCAATGATAAAAATCAAGTGGAAAAAGTTGCCTCATTTGGAATACTCGCAGAGGCTAGTAACAAATTCGACACCTCTTACGATCTTGAGGTCAAACTTCCTCTGACAGAAGCAATTAATCAGCACAGCACAGTGTGGATCAATTCTCTGCCAGATTGGCCAATCGAGTATCCAACGCTTCAAGCTTTTCCCTATAACTCTGGTGAAAAAAGTTTCATCTGCTTTCCTATAGAAAAATCACATACACCAGTAGCGGTTCTTGGAATATTCTCTTTATCGGTAGTCCATCCTGATGCTGAAACCGATGCGTTTCTCAAGGCAATCGGGCACGTGATGTCGCTGTATATGTATCGCAATATCCATGCAACACCCGAATTCAAAAACTCAATGACTAAGCGAACAATTCATAAACCAGAAGTGAAAGATCCTCGTATTACCGAACGCCAACGTATCATTATTCGCATGATCAGTGAAGGTCGAACCAATTTGGCTATCAGCAAACTTTTGGGATACTCCGAATCAACCATTAGACAAGAGACGATCAAGATTTATGCAAAACTTGGCTGCAACGGGCGTGAAGAAACTGCAAAGATTTATCGCGAGCACCTAATCAATACACCTGATTTCCAGATGTAACTATTCAGGTTTGCGTCCCTGACGTAGCAAGCCAAAGGTCAGCGCGTCTTCTAGCGCCATCGCCGATGCTGCAATAACGTTTTCATGGACGCCTACGGTGTTCCATTCACCTTTTCCATCACTGGTTTCAACTAATACACGCGTAATAGCGCCTGTGCCTAAACGGCCTTCCAAAATACGTACCTTGTAGTCCGTAAGCTCTAAAACCTCTAGCTCTGGATAAAGCTGGTTTAAGCCCGTCCGAAGTGCGTTATCAAAGGCATTGACTGGACCGTTACCGATTCCAGTGCAGACAATCTTTTTACCCATGGCAGTCACTGTTACTTCAGCTTTTGTAAGAATGCTTTGATCTTCAGCACGCTCAACCGTTGTTAGCCAATGCTCGATTGTGAAAAATGATGGACGTTTGCCATTAACCTCTTCGTGCACCAACAGTTCGAATGAGGCATCGGCGGCTTCAAAGGTAAAACCGCGCGACTCCATTTCTTTAACGCGATCAACGATGCGACCAATAAGTTCTTTATCGCCACCTAAATCAACACCTAACTCTTGAGACTTTAATTCAATAGATGCGCGTCCAGCCATGTCACTAACCAACATACGCATGTCATTTCCAACTGATGCAGGATCTTCATGTTGGTAAAGCGATGGATCGATTTTAATTGCGCTGGCATGCAAACCTGCTTTATGAGCAAAGGCCGAAACACCGACATATGGCTGGCGCGCACTCGATGAAACATTTGTTACTTCGGCGATTGCGTGTGAGATTCTAAAGGCTTCACGCAAAGCGTTCTTAGGCAAGACTAACTGCTGCTTTTTTAACTCAAGGTTGGCGATGATGGTGACGAGATCGGCATTACCTGTGCGCTCACCATAACCATTCAGCGTTCCCTGAACATGGGTTGCACCAGCAGCAACGGCAGCCATCGAGTTTGCAACGGCGCAGCCAGTGTCATTGTGGCAGTGGATACCTAACCGTGCAGAGCTTGCAGTAAGAACATCATGAACAACGTGCGATAGCTCATCCGGCAACATTCCACCATTGGTATCGCACAAGGCAATGACGTCGGCGCCGGCTTCAGCGGCAACGCGTACTACTTCCAAGGCATATGCGCGATTACTTCGATATCCATCAAAGAAGTGTTCGGCATCTAGAAAAACTCGTTGACCTTCTTGAATTAAATGCGTGACGGAGTCTCGGATCATCTCCAAGTTTTCATCCAAAGTTGTCTTGAGCGCTAGATCAACGTGGCGATCAAATGCTTTAGCGACAAGCGTTACGGCAGGTGCCCCGCTGTCTCGAAGTGCACCCAGAAGTACATCATCGGCGGCCTTGGCATTGGGACGGCGGGTGGCTCCAAATGCAACAAAGGTGGCGTTCTTTAGCACTAACTCTTTTTTAGCCCTTGAAAAGAACTCGGTATCTTTCGGATTAGCTCCTGGCCATCCACCTTCGATAAAACCAACACCTAAATCATCTAAGTGACGCGCAATTGCTAACTTGTCATGAACCGAGAGATTCAATCCCTCTTGTTGAGCACCATCGCGCAGCGTGGTGTCATAGATATGGAAGGCATCAGATACTGGCATTTACTTAACCGCACTCATCCAATGGTGCGTGTCCGGGGCTGTGCCGTGTTGAATCGCTAGCAGTGCATTTCGAATCTGCATTGTAATTTTTCCAGGTTGACCATCTCCAGTTACCCATGTACCCATGGCACTCTTTGCCTGACCAACGGGTGATACAACTGCTGCAGTTCCGCAAGCAAAGATTTCGGTGATCTCACCGGATGCAACACCATCTCGCCAGTCATCAATACTGAGCATGACTTCCTGCGTCTTGTACCCTAAATCTTTAGCCACACTTAAAATCGAATCACGAGTAATACCCGGAAGCAAAGTACCGGTAAGTTTTGGCGTCACTACAGTTGCATCGGCTCCGCTACCTTTAACAAAGTACAGGTTCATGCCGCCCATCTC
>CAIXPV010000168.1 GCA_903921405.1 uncultured Actinomycetes bacterium | reverse complement strand
GAGACTACAAGTGCAACCACTACTAAAAGTGGGAGCTCTCGAAATAGGGAGCCCTTGCGACGCATTAGGTGCGAAACTTTAAGCTTGCGGAGTTTCGTCAGCTGGAGTTTCAACTACAACGTCTGCAGCTGGAGTTTCAACCACAGCCTCTGTAGTCATAACTTCGGCCACTACTGGCTCGGCAATAACTTCTGCCACTACTACCTCAGGAACTACAGCGACAGGTGTTGAAAGAATTCCATCACCGTAACCTTCGATGCCATCGCGCTTTTCGCGAATCTTTGCAGCCTTACCGCGAAGATCGCGCAAGTAGTAAAGCTTGGCGCGACGTACATCGCCCTTCTTAACTAATTCAATCTTTTCAATAACAGGTGTATGCACTGGGAATGTGCGCTCTACGCCAACGCCGTACGAAACTTTACGGACAGTGAAAGTCTCGCGGACTCCATCACCCTGGCGGCGCATAACAATTCCCTGGAAGACCTGGAGGCGGCTCTTGCTACCTTCGATAACACGTACGTGGATCTTGAGCTCATCGCCAGCACGAAACTGAGGGATGTCTTTACGCAGGGATGCTGCGTCTACGGCGTCAAGGATGTTCATCTACGTACCTTTTTCTGTTTCTCTAAAAGCACTCGCTTTGGCGGTGCAGACGGCATATCTTGCCATAGATAGGCCCTCAAGCCTAAATCGGCCAGATTAGCCCGGAATCTGCGAGCGCAATTGCGCATGCAATAACGGGCCGGCGGCCACAGTGAGCTCCAACCCTCGCCATGTATGGGTTGTGACTACTGCCCCAGCCTCAACGGCGATTAAAGAGCCAGCGGCTAGATCCCACTCCTTGAGGCCCGTTTCAACGTAGCCATCGACCATGCCAGTTGCTACACAGCACAGATCCGTAGCTGCAGCGCCCATCCTGCGAATATCTCTAATCTGTGGAACCAGGCGATCGATAATCTCTAGTTGATGAGCGCGATCTTTAACATCATAGGCAAAGCCCGTAGATATCAGTGCGCGATTCAACTCAACGGGGTCATTGCATTCAATCCTTACTCCATTTAAGAATGCTCCACCGCCGCGAGATGCGTGCCACGTCGATCCAATAGTTGGAGCATGAACAACGCCAACGATTGTGCCGTTGGAGTCTTTGGCGGCGATACTGATATTCCACCCTGGCAGTCCATAAAAATAATTAACCGTTCCATCGACTGGATCAATCACCCATGTGATGCCACTTGTGCTTGTACGCGCAGCACCTTCTTCGCCGATGATTCCATCATCTGGACGTGCACTAAGAATCGCATCGACGATAAGTTTCTCACTGGCATGATCCATCTGAGTTGCTATATCGATGGCCGTTGATTTAACTGTTAAGTCCCACGATGCGGGTCTATTAACTAAAAGATCACCCGCAGAGTGCGCAATAGTTAATGCAAGCTTTAGAAGTTCATTCTCCAGACTCATATCCCCAGTCTAACGCTGCAATAGACTGGCCACTATGTTCTCGGCATACACAACACTTTTTCGTACCCCTGGTGCGATGAAGTTCTCACTTGCCGCAATTATCGGCCGCATGCCGGTCTCTATGGACTCGCTGGCCCTTATTTTTATCGTCGTTGCAGCCAGTGATTCGTATGCATTGGCAGGGGCTCTTAGCGCCACGGCATCAATTGTTGTCTCCATCGCAATGCCTTACTGGGCGCGAGTATCAGATCGAATCGGTCAGCGCGCTTTATTAATCCGTGTTGTGCCTATAAAGCTTATTGGCATGAGCATCTTTCTTGCTTTAGTACTTAACCATGCACCCACATGGACCTGGTTCATCTCAATTATTGTGGCTGAAGCGACGTCGGTAAACCTTGGTGGATTAGTGCGCCGTCGTTGGCTTCATATTTTGAATCCAGATAAAACGACAACTGCAGAAGATAATACTGATCGACATTTAGTAAATACGGCGTACTCATTAGAGGCACTCAACGATGAGTTTGTTTTCATCGCAGGTCCCATTATTGCAACAGCCTGTGCTACGTCCATAGATCCCTCTGCCGGACTTATTGCTGGAATGCTTTTCCTTGTAGTCGGTGCTCCCCTGTTTGCACTTCAAAGTGCAACTGAACCTCCAGCATCCCCCAAGCGCGAAATTGATCCACACCCGCATGTAATAAAGCGCAAGTCACTTCAGGCCATTGTGCTTCCAACCTTATTTATTGGTGGCTTCTTTGGCGCAGTTGCAATTGTGACAGTTAGCTTTACCGACGAGCTGGGTCATAAGAGTCAATCAGGACTTCTGCTTGCATTATGGGCATCGGGAAGTGCCTGTGCGGCAATTTTAAATGGGCTGATTAAATGGAGAATCTCACATGCTGCCCGATTCATTATTTTCTTGATCTCTTTGACCTTACTGTCGATTCCATTTCATTTCGTCCACAGCATTTCCTGGCTAGCCATCGCGCTATTTTTCAATGGCTTTGCAATCGCACCACTGATAGTCAGTGCATACGGTGTGGCTGAAACGGCAGTTCCATCTGAACAGATTACCGAGGCGCTCAGCTGGGTCATCGCCGGCATGCCTTTGGGTGGGGCAATTTCAAGTGCCACTGCTGGTTGGGTCATTGATACCTACGGCGCTCAAACTGCGTATTGGCTTCCATTGGGATTTATGACGGCCGCACTTGTAGCCACGCTGCCCTACTTCACCACTTATAAGGGACTCATCGGTTATTCTTCCCAACATGACTGAGCTGCGATTCATCGGAAAGAGTGATGAGGGCACCCATCTTTCACTTCACGACAACGATGGAAATGAATTTACGCTTCGAATCAGCGATGGGTTACGTACCTCGGTCAATCAACCCCATCTGACGTCAGTTCCCGAACAAGAAGTTGAAACTGTCTCGGTAAAAGAGATTCAACGTCGCTTGCGTGCAGGTGAGCTAGCCGACGAATTAGCTCGCGAAAATAATATTTCACTTGAAAGAATTGAACGCTTCTCTGGTCCAATTTTGCAAGAACGTATTTACATCATTGATCAAGCCCAGCAAATTGCAATTCGCAAAGAGGGTGGGCGCGATCCGGTTTCACTCTTAGGTGTGGTTGTATCCAGGCTTGCACCACGCAATGTGGACTTAGCCGATCTTTCGTGGGATACATGGCGCCTAGAAGATGGCACCTGGACAGTTGAACTTCATTACCCAAATGCCAATGGCCACGGAGTCGCACAATGGAACTTTGATCCCACTCGCAGAGTAATTGTTTCGTTGGATGAAAATGCCCGCTGGATGATGGGTGATGAACCCGCTCCACGCCCAATTGCTTCGGCCGGACTTGTTTATTCAGATTCACCGCATCCAACCAACAGACATGAAGAAATTTCTGAGCCAGAGGTTCCGCGTTTAGCAGTTATTCGCGAAGCCCCTGATAACGATGCTGCTCGCGATGGCATTGTTGCTCGCGCAAAAGTTCCGAGCTGGGATGAAATCATGTTCGGCATTAAACCTACTGAAGATCAGTAACCAAGACTCATGATTGTCGATGCAGCGCTCTATCAAAATGGTAGCCGCGTTATTGGCCCTACCGACATATCTGACTTAGTAGATATTGCTCGAACATCTGGTGGATTTGTGTGGCTAGGTCTTGCCGCGCCCACCCAAAGCGAGTTCGAACACGTAGTAGGAGAACTTAACTTTCATCCACTTGCAGTTGAAGATGCTGTTCATGCCCAACAAAGGCCCAAAATTGAAGAGTACGAGGGCCTGACTTTCTTTACTCTCAAGACTGTTTTCTACAATGAAACTAACAGTGCAATCTCAACCGGTGAGTTGATCTGCTTTGTTGAAAAAGAGTTCATCGTCATTGTTCGCCACGGCGAGGGAACTCCCCTAGTGACGGTGCGCCATGAGATCGAGAGCAAACCTGATTTCTTGAAGATAGGTCCCTTTGCCGTCTTGCATGCAGTCGTTGATCGCGTGATAGATGAGTACACAAAAATCGCGACCGAGCTTGAGAACGATGTTATTAACTTAGAAACCAAAGTTTTTAGTGGCAAACGTCAGACTTTTTCACAAGAGATCTACTTTCTCAAGCGCGAACTGATTGAGTACCGACATGCCATTGAGCCTCTTGTAATTCCACTGCAGAAATTAGTATCTGAGACGTACACCCAAACTCCTGAAGCGCTCAAACCCTTTTTCCGTGACACTCTGGATCATCTGTTGCGTGCCTGCGAACATGCATCGGGTATGGATTCACTGTTAACTACTGCCCTACAAGCCGACTTAGCTCATGTACAGGTGCGCCAAAATGAAGATGTTCGAAAGATTTCGGCGTGGGTTGCACTAGCTGCCGGTCCGACAATGATCGCTGGAATCTATGGAATGAACTTCAAATTTATGCCAGAACTTAACTGGAGATTTGGCTATCCGTTAGTACTTGGAGTTGTGACATCGCTGAGCGCTCTGCTGCTTTATAAGTTTCGAAAAGCTGATTGGCTCTAACTCAGCGTTGTTGTTAGTAAGCCAACTGTAGTTTCAATCTCGGTTTGTCCGCCATGATGGCCAACCATGGAGCCCTCTTTTTCTACTCGCTCTGGGTCTAGTAAAACAACATCCCCTTTAGCAATTGCGATCACCTCTCCCATCCGATCGCATGCATCGTCACTGACTTCTGCGCCAAAGAGATTGTTGTCAATCGCCTTTTCTCGGGTCAACACATCTGCTCGATCACCTAAATACTCCTGCCAGACACTAGCTACATCACTTCGTGCAGCTGGGCTATCACACTCTGCATTTAGATAAATGTGTCTGGCCCGTGGCTCACCTGCAATGACGGCGACGTTATTGTTGAGTGGGTTATTGTCTCCAATAACTATCTTTTCGCCCACGTTAACCATTCCATGATCTGATGTCAGCCAGATTCGAGTACCAGTGGGCATCTCTTTCATGAGCCCAGCAAACATTAAGTCAATCATGGAAAGTGCAGCTAACCATTTTTGGCTACCAACTCCATCGCTATGGCCGGCGACATCTAAATCATTCATGTACAAATAAACAAAGGATGGAGTTTTCTGCAGCGCAGCCTTGGTTTCAGCGATTAAATCAGGCACAACATTGGCCCCGCGATAATCTGCTCCCCTAAATACTGCACGAGTAAATCCACTATTTTCATAGCGCTTGGCCGCAACATGTGTAACACGAATTCCTTCGGCACTTGCTCTCTCAAAAAGTGTTGGAACTGGCTGCCAATTAGTAGGATCCACACGTTCATCCCATTTCAATGCATTAAGAATTCGTCCGCCGCTTCGTGGAACTTGCACTGTATAGCCCAGCATTCCATGTGCACCTGGAAGCGTTCCTGTCGTTAACGTTGCAAGACTTGTTGCAGTCGTTGAAGGAAAGGCTGTCTGCACAATGCCATGTCGGGTCAGCCGTGAAATAGTTGGCATGGCATCGGCAAAGAGTTCAAGAGTGTTGGCACCAAAGCCATCGATGAGAAATAGAACTTCGCGCCCCATTGGGCTTGGACCACAGTCAAGCATGTCCGTAGCTGTTGTTAGCCCCAACGCCGAAAAGATCGATGGCGTTATCTGCGATAAATGCACGTGCGTATCTTCTCATTACATCCGCTAAGGTTGTACATATGAAGAGCGCTATTAAATATTCAGTTGAAGTATCGGCTGCAATGGCTGCTGGAAAGCCGATAGTTGCACTGGAATCAACGATTATTAGTCACGGATTACCGCGCCCTTCCAACTTAGCTGTTGCCATTGAGTGCGAACGAATTATTAGAGACCGTGGCGCAACCCCTGCAACGATCGCACTTCTAGATGGTGTGATTCACGTTGGCCTAGAGCCTGCTGAGCTTGAAGCAATTGCTAACCGCGATGATATTTCCAAGGCCTCAATTCGCGATTTAGCCATCATCGTGGCGCAGGGCAATAGTGCGGCAACAACCGTGGCAGCAACTGCCCATATCGCTGCATTAGCTGGCATTAAAGTATTTGCAACTGGTGGCTTAGGTGGCGTTCATCGCGGTGCCAATGAATCATTTGATGAATCCGCGGACCTGACCGCCTTGTCTCAGTTAGATATGACTGTTATCTGTGCTGGTGTGAAATCAATCTTGGATGTTCATGCAACGCTAGAGCGACTTGAAACTTTAGCGATCGGCTTAGTTGGCTATAAAACAAATCGCTTCCCTGGCTTTTACTTAACTGATTCGGGCTTTGCCCTAGAACACCGAGTAGATAGCGCCGCCGAAATCGCTGCAATCATTAAAGCCCGCACCGATATCGGCACTCAGTTCAAAGCATTGATCGTTGCAAATCCAGTTCAGAAAGAGATGGAAAAAGGCCGTCACGATCAATTCCTTGCCACAGGTTTGGCTAAAGCTGCCCACGATGGAATTGATGGCAAAGCAGTCACTCCATATCTGCTTGAACATTTTCACACAGCATCAAAGGGTGAGTCACTAGATATTAATACTGAGATCATTAAATCTAACTGTGCGCTTGCCGCAGATATCGCGGTAGCTCTGCAATGAAAAAAATCTTATGCATTGGCGACTTGGCTCTAGATGTTATTGCTCAGTTAAAAGAGAGTATCAACTACGGTAATGACACGGCAAGTAGAATCTCTACTCACCCAGGTGGGCAAGCTGCGAATGTTTCAACATGGATTACGCGCACTAACACCCGCGCCCAATTAGTAGCTCGCGTAGGAAATGATCCAGTGGGCTTTGCCCTTGTTTCTGATCTAGATAAATACGGCGTAGAACACTTAAATTTAATGCGCTCTGGGCGACCAACCGGTGTAGTTGTCATCTTGGTCGATGCCAATGGCGAGCGCACAATGTTTCCAGATAACGGAGCAAATGCAGATCTAGAGGTCAGCGACCTTCCACCTCTAGATGATTTCGATGGTGCCTACCTCAGCGGCTATGCCCTCTTAGATTTTCGCAGCCGTGATGCCGTCCTTGCAATGGTAAAAAAGATTAAAGCGGCAGGAGTTCCAATCTACTTTGACCCAACCACAACTGGGGCTATGAAGATTGTGCCATTAGCTGAAGTTCTCTCGTGGGTCTCATTGATGGATGGAATCCTGCTCAATGCCGAAGAGGCGCTGTATCTGGGAGATTCCACCGATCTTGAAACTGCTGAAGCGAATTTACAGAAATACACACCTCTTGTCGTTATCAAATTGGGATCTCGTGGTGCAATGGCCGTTTTTAACAATGAATCGGCTCGAGTTGCAGCTGTGACCACAAATGTTGTCGATACGACCGGTGCTGGGGATTCATTTGCCGCTGGCTTTATTCCACAGTGGGTTCAAACACATAATTTAGAGGCTGCACTTACTGCGGGAACAACGCTGGCCGCCAAGTGCGTAGCAACTGTTGGGGCGCGCCCTCCCTTACATTAGCCCTTGGAGTTGGCACAATCTCCCCCATGGCAAAGACACCCAGTACAACAAAAGCGAAGAAACCTGTCGGCCCAAAGCCTGGCGAGTATCCAGGCAAGATCGTTGATATCGATGTTTCTAAAGAAGTATCTGAATCCTTTCTTGAGTATGCGTACTCAGTTATTTATTCACGGGCACTGCCCGATGCACGCGATGGTTTAAAGCCAGTACACCGTCGCATCTTGCATCAGATGGCAGATATGGGACTTCGCCCAGAGCGCGGACATGTAAAGAGCGCGCGTGTGGTTGGTGAAGTTATGGGTAAGTTGCACCCGCACGGTGATGGCGCAATCTATGACGCTCTTGTTCGTATGGCGCAATCTTTCTCTATGCGACTTCCATTAATCGATGGCCACGGAAACTTTGGATCACTTGATGCCGGTCCTGCAGCGATGCGTTATACCGAGGCCCGCCTTGCAACTGCCGCTATGGCAATGGTCGCCGAAGCCGATGAAGATACCGTTGATTTTGGCCCTAACTACGATGGTCAGCTATCTGAGCCACTGGTTTTGCCAGCGGCATATCCCAACTTATTAGTGAACGGTGGTTCAGGAATCGCCGTAGGTATGGCTACCAATATGGCGCCCCATAACTTAGGTGAAGTTATTGCTGCCACTAAGTTTCTTATTGATAATCCCAATGCAACTGTTAAGCAGTTAATGAAATATATTCCTGGTCCAGATTTTCCTACTGGCGGTGAACTCGTAGGCCTAGAAGGTGTACGCGAGGCGTACGCAACCGGCAAGGGCTCTTTTAAGGTCCGTGCAACTGTTGAGATTGAAAAAGTCACATCGCGCAAAATGGGTCTGGTCATCAAAGAACTGCCATTTACTATCGGACCTGAAAAAGTCGTTGAACGTATTGCAGCGCTCGTTAAATCTAAGAAGATTCAGGGCATTAGCGACATCATCGACTTAACTGATGGACAGACTGGTACTAACGTTGTGATCGAGTTAAAGAATGGCTTTGAACCAGAGGCTGTTCTAGAGCAGTTATATGCGCTGACCCCAATGGAAGATGCATTCTCAATCAACGCCGTGGCACTTGTTAAGGGTCGCCCACAGACGCTGGGCTTAAAAGAACTACTGAAAGTCTTCATCGAGCACCGCATTGAAGTTGTGCGCCGTCGCAGTGAGTTCCGCAAAGCAAAAGCCGAGGGACGTTTAACGCTAGTTGATGGTCTATTAAAGGCCATCATCGATATCGACAAGGTAATCAAGATTATCCGTGCCAGCGATGATGCATCTGCTGCCAAAGATAAGTTGATTAAGGACTTTAAATTAAACGATGAACAGGCCACATATATCTTGGATATGCCACTTCGTCGTTTAACAAAGATGAGCAAGTTAGAACTAGAAACAGAGCAAAAGCAACTGAAAAGCGTTATTGCTGAGTTAACTAAGCTTTTGAAGAGCGAAGAGGCCATTAAGACGCAAGTTTCTGATGAATTAACCGCTGTAGCTAAGTCATTTGCTACCCCTCGAAAGACCAGAATTGGCGCGGCATAAACTCGGCTAGAATACGGTGTGATTTCAACCCAAGCTCTAGAACTACGTGCAGGTGCACGCCTATTAGTTAAAGGCGTGACTGTGCGTATCAATAGCGGCGACCGCATTGGTTTTGTGGGTCGAAACGGTGCAGGTAAATCAACTCTTGCCAAGGTTTTAGCTGGTGAAACTATGCCTGCTGGCGGTGCAGTAAATCGCACAGGAAAGATCGGTTATCTGCCACAAGATCCTCGTACAGGGGATGAACCAGGCTCTGTTATCGAGCGCATTTTGTCGGCACGAAATTTGGATCAAATTTCACATCGCATGCGACAAGTTGAAGAAGAGATGTCGACCACCGAGGGTGAGGCCCTTGAAAAAGCTATGGATAGATACACCCGCGTTGAACATGAATTCAGCGCTGCGGGTGGGTATGCAGCAACGGCAGAGGCTGAAGCGATTGCGACATCTCTTGGCGTGACTGAGGCTGTCTTTGGCCATGAGCTTTCAACGCTATCTGGTGGTCAACGTCGACGTATTGAACTCGCACGAATCTTGTTCAGTGGCGCCGAAACTCTTCTACTCGATGAGCCAACTAACCACTTAGATGCTGAATCCATCGTATGGCTGCGCGATTTTCTAGCCAAGTACTCTGGCGGTCTTGTCATCATCTCTCACGATGTTAATTTAATTGAAACCGTTGTAAATAAAGTTTTTTACTTAGATGCTAACCGCAACGTCATCGATGTTTACAACTTAGGCTGGAAAGCATACTTACTGCAGCGCGAACAAGATGAACACCGCCGTAAGAAAGAGCGCGCTAACGCTGAAAAGCGTGCCGAGATTTTGCAGAAGCAGGGCGAAAAGATGCGCGCTAAGGCCAGCAAGGCAACGGCTGCCCAAGGCATGTTACGTCGTGCTGAAAAACTTCGTAGTGGTCTTGAAGACGTACGCGTCAGTGACAAAGTCGCCCGCCTTCGCTTTCCTACCCCTGCCCCATGTGGAAAGACTCCGCTATCTGGCGAAGAGCTTTCAAAATCTTATGGATCCCTCGAGATCTTTACCGACGTTTCATGTGTGATCGATAAAGGATCGCGCGTTGTAATCCTTGGGCTTAACGGTGCGGGTAAGACAACACTTCTTAGAATTCTGGCTGGTGAACTTGAATCGGATACAGGCACTGTCGAACATGGGCATGGTTTAAAGATCGGTTACTACGCCCAGGAGCACGAGGGCTTGGACTTTGAACGCACAGTCTTAGAGAACATGATGTCGGCTACTCCAGATCTGCGTGAGCCTGAGGCACGTAACACTCTGGGCTCTTTTCTTTTCATTGGCGATGATGTTCACAAGCCAGTTAAGGTTTTATCGGGCGGGGAACGAACTCGTCTTGCCTTAGCGGTTCTTGTTGTATCGGCTGCAAATGTTCTACTTCTAGATGAGCCAACAAATAACTTAGATCCAGCATCTCGCGCAGAAATCCTTGGCGCTTTAAGTGAGTATCAAGGCGCAGTAATCATGGTTAGCCACGATGAAGGCGCTGTCCAATCCTTAAAGCCCGAGCGCGTTATCTTGTTGCCAGATGGCGATGAGGATCTATGGAAAGAAGAGTACTTCGACTTAGTCTCTATCGACTAACCCTTACTTATCTTTACTGTATCGCCAGAAGTTGAAAGTTCAGTAACAGTTATTTTCACACCTTCGACTGTAATTGAATCCCCTGCATGCAGCGCCGCATCTTCAAAGTTAGTATCAATGGAACCAACTCGCTTTTGAATAACGTAGCCTCCCCCGAGCTGACCCTTCATCATGTCAACGGTGTATACAAGGACGCCTTCATTCTGAGAAGGAATCACATCTAGGCTTTCGCTCTTGCGTGATTCGATAACCAATATCTTTGAGGATGTAACTGGCACCATGATTGATTTAACTTCTTTATCTTGGCGAACTATCGGTGAAATTTTTGTACTGGCACCTTCAGTTGTTAAAGATTTCATCTCAACACAGTTCACTTGCGATTGTTGTAGCCAGCCCTGCAAGTATCTGTCCCAGGCGCCGAGCTCGATTGCATGATTAGACCAGCTCATAGCCATGATGCCCCAATAACCAAGGCTCTGCGATTTATGCTCTAAATCTTCATCGTAGAGACCAAAGGCATGCCCAGTCTCATGCGCCATCCACTTCCAACGTCCGCCAACAATTCCATTATTTTCAACGTAATACATATCGGCGCCACCTGTTGCACCATTAATAATTACACCGTTGCTTATCCAATGTGGAAATGTAATTGCAGGACCCCACCCCATATTTGCCATAGGCATCTCTTTGGGAACCAAGTAATACACGGCGTCATAACCGCTGTAGTCAATGGCACCATCGGTCAGAGATATTAATTCGTTGAGATATCCATTGGGATCCCCGGCCCCCACTGAACCACCCGTGCCAAATTTAGTTGATGTGAATGGAGCATGAATCCATGTAGGAACAATGTCGAAATCAAAGGCAACCGCGCCGTAGGACTGCTTGTAATAAAAGTCGCGTACTCCATTTGTGACATCAGTAAAGTAAGTAACC
The DNA here is from genome assembly GCA_903921405.1 of uncultured Actinomycetes bacterium. Lineage (GTDB taxonomy): Bacteria > Actinomycetota > Actinomycetes > Nanopelagicales > Nanopelagicaceae > Planktophila. The sequence goes on along the minus strand of CAIXPV010000168.1, from coordinate 756 downwards.
GTGTTGTCTTTTCCAACAATGTCGGTGAAATCAATTGGAACGACTAACGCCTTAATACGACCGAAAGATGGCAATCGCTGGCCCACTTTAGGAAAACCTGCAGAGATATCAACGTTGAATCCACGCATTGAAGTTACTTGGTCCACTAATTGGCAGGGAGATACGGCGTTAAATGCATACACAGGAGTTGTAGCTAGAACATTGAGCTGACGCTTGAGTTCATCCAACATGGGATTTGAAGGAGTTTGCAGCTCAACGGTGACCGTGAAATAACCTTGGCTGTTGGGAGTTAATCCATCGATTGCAAGTACTCCACTTGCATCCACAGTTCCTGCATAGTGTTTCCTGAGATATTCAGTTTGGTTTGGCTCCACGATATCAATCGCGTACGAACCGGTTTTCCACGTTGCATAAAAACTACCATCCAGATTTGTTGGTAGATAATTAAATGCACCTGCATTTATAGATAAAAAGACTCCCTGTGAGCTGATGGCACTCGTCTTATCTTTAGGGTTATAAATCCAGAGCTTTACATTTGCCGCACTGGGTGCGTTGTTGAGCGTACTGGGAATATCAATACTCTTTATAGGTCCTGTGACTGGCAGAATTAGTTGGCCCACAGTTTTTGGATATGCCTTGGCAGAAGAAAGCACGAGTGGAGCACTTGGCTGCGTTGGTGTTGGTGTTGGTGTTGGTGTTGGTGTTGGTGTTGGTGTTGGTGTTGGTGTTGGTGTTGGTGTTGGTGTTGGTGTTGGT
>CAIXPV010000167.1 GCA_903921405.1 uncultured Actinomycetes bacterium | reverse complement strand
TTAAAACGCCGGCGAAGAGTCTCCCCCAACGTGTCCAACTTATCCTCTAACTGCAAAGCAGATCCGGCTAGACCTCCAATGAGAAGTGAACCAAGAACAACAAGCAGCGGCCAGCCTTTGGGAAAAGCTAAGTTAAATCTCGACGACCACATGGCCATGAGAGCAGATGCTGCTCCTAGAAGTGTTACAAGTCCTAAAACGTCGGTGAGCAATATGCGCGTCTTGATCGACATGCGATTGCCAACTAAAACACCGATTGATGCTCCAGCGATGATCGTTACAACATTAATTACAGTGCCAATTCCCGGAAACATTGTTGCAGGCTACGCAGATTTGATTATCGGCGCAACATCATGAAGTGGGTTAGACTCCCCTGATGTCTACCAATTCGATCATGGAGTTCTTCCGACCCCACAAGAGCGTTCCTAAGACACCCTGGACAGCCAATGGCCGTTGGGATCTTTCACTGAATCGAGTAATGATTCTTTTCGGCGGACTCTTTATCTTTGGCATAGGTGATTCATTGCTGATTCAAGGAAATATTGGAAATGCCCCATGGTCGGTTTTAGCTCAGGGAGTAGCACGTCGCGCAGACATAACCATGGGGTGGTCGACTTTAATTTTGAGTACCGTTGTCTTGTTGGCATGGATTCCACTGCGAGAAAAACCTGGCTTTGGAACAATTTCAAATATTCTTGTTATTGCCGTTGCAATTCAAATCGGTGTCTCGGTGATTCCACTACAGCACAACTACTTTGTAGGGATCATCTACTCTCTAGTTGGAGTAGGTGCCGTGGGCATTGCCACCAGTTTGTACATCACCTGTGGACTCGGACCAGGACCCAGAGATGGCCTCATGACCGCACTTCACCGTCGCACAGGGGTTCGGGTTGGCCGAGTGAGATTTGCCATTGAGAGCAGCGTTGTCGTATTAGGAGCCCTCTTAGGAGGAAATGTAGGCCTTGGAACCTTGCTTTTCGCTGGATTGATCGGGCAATCTATCGCCGTCGCTCTAGGTGTGGTGTCTCGGTATACCGCTAAGTAGCCGATAACCTCCTACTTATCTTCCCTCGGCTTTGTACATGCCGAATGTTCGTACACGGGGTCGTAAACACCCCCGATACCAAAACAGAAAGGGATCATCCATGCTCGATTCATATTTTAAAATCACAGAACGTGGGTCAACCGTAGCTCGTGAAGTTCGTGGCGGTTTCGTCACATTTTTCACAATGGCATACATCGTGGCTCTTAATCCGTTGATCATCGGCCTTGCAAAAGATGGCGATGGAAAGTTCCTTGGCGGCGGAGATGCACCAAACTTGGCAGCAGTTGCAGCCATGACGGCGCTGATGGCAGGAATACTGACGATCCTTATGGGAGTAGTTGGTAACTATCCATTAGCCCTTGCCACAGGACTTGGCCTCAATACTTTCGTTGCAGTAGGAATCGCATCGAAGATGTCTTGGGCAGATGCAATGGGTCTAGTGGTAATTGAAGGTCTTATTATTACCATCCTCGTTTTAACTGGATTTAGAACTGCCGTATTTAAGGCAGTACCAGCACAACTTAAGATTGCTATCTCAGTTGGAATCGGTCTATTTATCGCACTCATTGGTCTGGTTGATGCCGGCTTCGTACGTAAAACCGGTTCAGGTCCCGTTCCTGTCACCCTTGGTGATAACGGAACATTAGTTGGGTGGCCAATTATCATCTTCGCATTTGGTCTTTTCTTGACAATCGCCTTGATGGTAAAAAAGATCAAGGGCGCACTTCTTATTGGAATCGCTGCAGCAACTGTTGCCGCAATTGCCGTTGAATCTGCCTTTAAAATCGGACCGAACTTTAATGGTGCAACAGGTGCGGTTAATGCGAAGGGTTGGGGACTAAACGTTCCAGCTATTCCATCCGACATCGTTGGCAAGCCTGACTTTGGTCTATTTGGTCAATTCAACCTCCTAGGTTCATTTGATCGAATCTCGTTGATTTCCGGAATTCTCTTTATCTTTACTCTCATGTTGTCTGACTTCTTTGACACTGTTGGCACAGTTACTGCCATCGGTCATGAAGCTGGCTTAATTGATAAGAATGGCGATATTCCAAACAATGATCGCATCCTTTTAGTTGACTCATTAGCAGCCGTTGCTGGTGGCGCTGGAAGCATCTCATCTAATACCAGTTACATTGAATCAGCGGCAGGAGTTGGAGAAGGAGCACGCACTGGTCTTGCATCAGTGGTAACCGGAGTTCTCTTCTTACTGACTACTTTCCTAGCTCCACTTGTGGCAGTTATTCCGTATGAGGCAGCGACTCCAGCGTTGGTGATTGTAGGCTTCTTAATGATGACACAAATCAAGAATATTGATTGGGATGATTACGGAATCGCAATTCCATCATTCTTAACGATTATTCTGATGCCATTTACCTACAATATTTCAGTGGGTATTGGTGCTGGATTTGTTTCGCACGTTGTAATTCGTTTAGTACAAGGTCGTCGCAAGGATATTCATCCTTTGCTTCTACTTGTTTCTGGATTATTTATGATCTATTTCCTATCTTCTCCAATTAACGCCTGGATAGGTTAACTCCTTACAATAGTTATGGCCCTGCATATGTTTATGCGGGGCCATGACTATGTCCAAATAATTTGAGTTTCACCCTTAGATATCAGTAGCGAGTTAGTTCGCGAAAAGGGTTTAGAGCCAAAGAATCCTCGATAGGCAGAGAGTGGACTTGGGTGTACTGATTGAATAATTAAACTGGGATCAAAGTAGTGTTTTAACTCTTGCGCCGTTTTACCCCAGAAGATACCTACAACGTTGAGTTGACCTAAGATTTGTGCCGCTTCATTTGTTATCTTCTGCCACCCCAAGCTCTGGTGCGCAAGAGATGAACCAGGATTTGTCGTTAATATGCGATTAAGTAGAAATACTCCCTGATCGTGCCAGTCAGATAAATCTCCATGTGTGCGTATCGGGGTTTGTAAATCATCGCTGAGTTCCTTGAAGATATTTCGCAGCGATGCCGGCAGCACACTAGAGTTAACTGAAAAAGCCAGACCTTGAGCTTGCCCAATTCCTGGGTATGGATCCTGACCGATTATTACTACTTTAACTCGACTAATCGGTTGAGAAAAGACTCGCATGATATTGGAATACTCTGGCGTGACTTTGTTGTGATCGATCATTGAATCAATGGAATCGATATCGGTCCTAAGGTGATCTAGTGCAACCTGCCACTGCGGATGCATTTGTTGAAACAATGACATTTAACTACAACGTTGCACGCGCAAAGAATCGACCCGATTCAAATGAAACCTCGATGGATGTTTCAAAAACGGCAGATACGTGTTCGGATGTAATAACTGCTGAGACTGGTCCGGAGACGGCCACTAAGCCATCTTTGATCAACAGTGCATGTGTTGTACCAACTGGGATCTCTTCAATATGGTGTGTGACTAAAATTGTCGCTGGGGACAGTGGGTCATGTGAGAATTCGGCAAATCGTCGAAGAAGGTCTTCGCGACCACCGACATCTAATCCTCCTGCAGGCTCATCCAACAAAAGCAACTCCGGGTCAGTCATCAGCGCCCGTGCAATCTGAACTCGTTTGCGTTCGCCCTCACTGAGAGTTCCGTAGTAACGATCTCCTAACTCACGAACGCCGAAGGTCGTGAGCAAGGCCATGGCACGTGACTCATCCCATAAATCATATACTTCATTCCATCGTCCTGAAATTGCATAGGCTGCAGTTAGAACTACATCTCGAACTTTTTCGTAGTAGGGAATCTCTTCATTAGTAAGAGCACCGCATGTGCCGATACGTGTACGTAGCTCAAAAAGATCTACGCGTCCCATCTGTTTGCCTAAGACGGTGACGGTGCCTGTAGCTGGGAATATCTTTGTCCCTAACACCTGTAGCAAGGTCGATTTGCCGGCGCCATTTGGACCAAGAATTACCCATCGCTCCCCCGGCATAATCACAAAACTCAAAGGTCCTAGGATCGTCTTGCCACCCCGCGAGACAGTGACATCGCTGATGTTCAACACAGATGTACTCGTCATAGGGCATGAAGATACTGGGTAGTTGCTTTGCGTGAGGCGATTTTGCCTAAATATGCCCAGTGATTCGCGATAAACTCCCCAGTCTTATGACTCCTAAAGAACAGTTCACTGGATTAATCCTGCTTAGCGGCGTGGATAAACCCGGTATTAGCCAGGCCTTATTTCTAGCGTTAGCTCCTTTTTCGATCACCGTATTAGATATAGAGCAGGTAGTTATTAGCAGTCGTCTGATACTCACCGTGCTTATTACTCTGAATCCAGCACACGAGAAAGCAATCGAAGCCGATCTCCTGGCCTGTGCTGAAGGGTTAGGGGTTGATATTGCAACACTTTTTTCACCATCGACTGCTGACACGATTGCTGCAAAAAAAGGTTTAGTCCGTGTCATCGCTATAAGTTCTAAAATGCTGCCGCACGATATTGCCTTGATCTGTGAATCGATAAATAATCTGGGCGGTAATATAGAAAAGATCTCGCGGACAGCCTCTGACCCCCTTACTGCGATTGAGATGGTGGTTTCAGATGTTAATCACAGCGCTCTCACAAGCGCCCTTGCCTCTATATCGGCCGAGCAGAGTATAGATATTGCTGTACAGCCAGGCGGCTTGGTGCATTATTCTCGAAAGCTAGTTCAGCTCGACGTTGATTCAACCTTGATTCAACAAGAAGTTATTGACTTGCTAGCAATAAAAGCCGGTGTTGGCGATCAAGTAAAAGAGATTACTGACTCTGCCATGCGTGGAGATTTAGATTTTTCGCAATCGCTCAAAGCCAGAGTGTTACTCCTTAAGGGTTTATCCGAGTCTGCAATAACAGATGTCCAAAGTGAGATCTCATTGACACCTGGTGCAAAGACTCTTGTTCACACTCTGCACAGACTCGGTCACAGTGTTTCAGTTGTATCTGGTGGTTTCATCAACGTAATTGCGCCATTACTAGCGGATTTAGAAATTAAACATTATAAAGCCAACACGTTAGAGATTGTAGATGGGGTGTTGACTGGACAGGTAATCGGACCAATCATTGATAGAGCGGCAAAGGCAGATGCACTTCGAGAGTTCGCTGGACTTGAATCGTTGACTATGGAACAGACTGTTGCAATTGGTGATGGTGCAAATGACCTCGACATGATTGCGGCAGCTGGCCTCGGTATAGCTTTTAATGCAAAACCTGCCCTTAAAGCTGCTGCCGATAGTTCACTCAGCGATTGCAATCTTGAGTCAGTTCTCTATCTACTAGGAATTCCCCGCGAAGTTATAGAAGATTAAAGCCGGCAGGCGTGAATATCAGTAACTAGAATTCCACGCGCACCAACTGCCCACAATTCATCCATGACTCTATTTGTATCTTTACGCAACACCATGGCACGCACCGCTACCCAATCAGGGCGCTGCAGTGGAGAGATAGTTGGTGACTCTAAACCTGGAGTGATTGCACAAGCGATTTCAACACTCACTGTAGGAATATCGTAATCGAGAAGTACATACTGTCTGGCGGTAACAACTCCTTGCAATCGACGAATCAGAATCTCAAGCTCAGCAGGTATCTTTGCACCGTTACGCGAGATAACTATGGCTTCACTAGTCAAAATTGGATCTGCAAAAACAGCTAAGCCTGCTTGGCGAAGGGTATTACCAGTGCTCACTACGTCTGCGATTAGATCGGCAACACCGAGTCTGACACTGCTTTCTACAGCTCCATCGAGCCTGACTACATCTGCAGTGATTCCAAGAGATGCTAAGTGCGAAGCCACTAGGCCTGGATAAGCCGTCGCCACTCGCTTGCCAGCAATATCCGAGAGATTCCATGTGCGATCAGATGGTGCAGCAAAGCGAAAAGTAGAGCCCCCAAAATTAAGGTTCATCAACTCGGTAGCTTTAGCGCCTGAATCTATAAGTAAATCTCGTCCAGTGATACCTGCTTCAAGTTCGCCAGTTCCAACATAGATTGCAATATCTCGTGGACGCAAGTAATAGAACTCCACTGAGTTATCGGTATCTACCAACACCAGATCGCGCGAATCCGTGCGTTGCTTGTATCCAGCTTCTTTGAGAATCGAAATTGAGTCTTCTGCTAAAGATCCCTTATTAGGAACTGCAATGCGCAACATGTCTCCTGCTTTCTAAAGAAACTTATAGATATCGTTGGGAGTTAAACCACGTGCAAGCATCAAAGTTTGAAGATGATAAATCAACTGACTTATCTCCTCCGATAACGCTGCGTCGGATTCATGTTCGGCGGCAAGCCAAACCTCCCCGGCCTCTTCAAGAATCTTTTTCCCAATCGAGTGAATTCCGGCATCTAAAGCTGCTACCGTTCCAGAGCCTTCAGGTCGCGTTTGTGCTTTCTCTGCCAGTTCGATCCACAGTGAGTCAAAGGATTTCATTAGACCAGTTTACTAGGCTCTCACCCCTTGAGGCAGACCATTTTCCTGATTACGAGAGATCCTTAACCATGAGATAAAACCCCATACAACGAATGGTAAGTAGATGGCGTAGAGCGTACCTGTTGGGTAGTAGCCATTTTTGAAAGCAAAAGGAACGCCGACCAGATCTACTGCGATCCAGACCAACCAAAACTCAACATAGCCCCGACTCATTCCATACGTTGCTAGCGCGGTTCCTGTAAAGATCCACGTATCAACAAGCAACCAGCTTCCAGATTCGCCCAAAGCTTTAAATATTTGCATGGAGGAAAGAAAAAAGATCGCAATAACGGGTACGAGAATCAGTCGCTCTTTAGCAGTTGTCCATCGAGGATCCACTGGAGATTTACTTCCCACGTTTGCCTTCTTATGTGCAGACCAACGAATCCAACCGTAGGCGCTAACGATAATAAGTAAGAGGTTACGACTTGCTTGACCATAAAAGTTTGCAGATGGTTGATCACCGTAGGCAAAGACTGCACCTAGAAAGACCGTGAAAAGAAGGCCATCGCCAAGAATTCCTACTGGCCAAGCCCACATATGCCTGCGCGCACCCAGAATGGCACTTGTTAAACCGAGACTGCCACCGATCACTTCTCGTACTGCAATTGATTTTGAACCAAAATGTAGTGTTGCCTCAAAAAGCCATGTGATGATATTCAAAAGTTGATCCTCCCTAGGAAAAAAAGCTCCAGGAAGCAACAGCGCAGATGTATGCACCCTGCATACATCCACATGTCCCTTTATCCAGACTTTAACTGTCGGTTTTGGAGTTTCACCAAATCAACCGATCACTGGATGTGATCGGGTCGCGGACTTTACCGCCGGTTCGGAATTATCACCGACCCCCGGAACAACTTAGGGGTTAGTCTGCCACAGCAATGGCGAGTTTGCGTAATGAATCGATCATCGCCGCTGGATCATCTGCGTTAAATACGGCACTTCCTGCAACAAAGGTATCGGCGCCGGCCTCGGCTGCCGCGCTTATCGTTTCGAGTGAGACTCCGCCATCTACTTGTAACCAGATTGGGCGATCTCCAATAATCATTCGAGTTCTACTCACCTTTTCCATCATGTCATACATAAATTTTTGCCCGCCAAATCCAGGTTCGACGGTCATAATTAAAAACATATCTATATCATCGACGTAATTGACATAGTCATCTATCGAAGTTCCAGGTTTAATTCCAAGGCCACATCTAGACCCTGCACGACGTATAGCTCTTGCCGTGGCACGTATATCCGAGGTCGCCTCAACATGAATTGTGACGCTTGCACAACCTGCTTCAGCGTAAGCAGGGGCAATTAAATCAACATCGGCGACCATCAAATGCGCATCTACAGGAATTGGAGAGCTAGCAATAATCTCTTCGCTTCTCGCAAAGTCAAACGTAAAGTTAGGAACGAAAATGTTATCCATGACATCCAAATGCAATAGATCTGATGCGCCAGCAATTCGTTGAATTTCTTGATCCAAATGCGAAAAATCCGCATTGAGGATGCTTGGCGTAATTCGTATTTCTCGACTCATGAATCTATATTAACTTTTCTTCACGAAAATGGCTAAGAACATGGCATCAGTTCCATGGCGATGTGTCCATAGTGACATAGCTCCATCCCTTGTGGCATTGATTAGATTTTCGGGAAGGAATGGAGAGATGTCTAAGAGTTCGAACTCGGGGTGCTTTTTTACAATATCTTTTACTTGAACGGTAGTCTCAGCAAGATGAGGCGAACACGTTGCATAACCGAGTACTCCCCCAACATTGAGTGATCCAATAGAGGCTTCAATGAGTTCACGTTGTAGTTCAGTCAGGGCACGTAAATCTTTTAACGTACGTCGCCAACGAACCTCAGGACGTCGGCGAAGGGCTCCTAACCCAGTGCACGGTGCATCCAGAAGAATCGCATCAAAGTTTTCTCCATGAGTTGCAATATCACGACCATCACCGCACCAGACTTGTGCTCCATGGACAACTCGTTTAACCAGTTCAGCTCGCGCTGGCGACACCTCATTAGCGGTAAATGAAATATCGCGAGTTGTTGCAATGCTAGAAAGAAGTGCCGCTTTACCACCCGGACCAGCACAGATGTCTAGCCATTTTTTACCTTTAGCAACGTGCGCAAACACGGTAGCAACGAGTTGAGAGCCTTCGTCCTGCACACCGGCTTTACGATGACGAATGAGTTCAAGTGAACCAGGGTTGCCTTTGAAATTGGCACCGAACAGTGAGTACGACGTCGGTGTGGCACCGCACTCAACAAGTTCCTCTCGCGTTGAATAACCTGGCCACGCAACAAGGGTTGGAGTCGCGGGAACATTATTGATCAAGAGTGCGGCTTCGACTTCATCCCAGTCTTTGAGTAGATCAAAATAAGCAGAGATGATCCATTCTGGATGTGAATATTGAATAGACATTCGTGTTACAGGATCTTCTATCTCCCTAAGCGGCGCAAACCAATCATCAATGCTTTTTCTAGTTACTCCGCGTAAGAGCGCATTAACAAAACTGGCCTTTGATTCGCCCACTCGCTTTCGTGCAACTTCAACGGTCGCCGCCACTGCAGCATGATCCGGGATTCGCATCTCGTGGATTTGGTGGACACCTAGTCTGCATAGGTCCACAATCCCAGAATCTACTTCACTCCAAGGACGGTCACTAAGTTGGGATAAGACCCAATCGTGTTTTCCCTGCATTCGAATGGTTCCATACAGTAATTCGGTAACTAGATTTCGGTCTCTATCGTCAAGATTACTAGCCGATAAGGCGGCGGGTAAGAGTAAATTTGAGTAACCCTCGTTTCTATTTACCTCTGTTAAGAGATCAAATGCCAGTAATCGTGGTGCATCTGGTTTAGGTGATTTAAAAGTGTTTCTACGTGCCTCAACCAAAATATTCACCACCATGCAGGTGTGCCCCACGAGCCCAATCAGCAGCCGCCATCTCGTTCTTACCTGATGGAATAACAGAGACAAGTTCAACGGCGCAGCTATTTTCTGCACCAACTAGAAGCTTTTTGTTGTGGAAAAGAACCTGACCAGGTTCTAGTTCTTCAATAGCGTCATGAATACGAGCGTTGGTGATTTTAACGGCAGTACCATTCCATAATGTCCAGGCACAAGGCGCGGGATAAAAAGCCCGAATCTTATTGACAATAGTGCGATTATTGTGACACCAATTGATCTCTGCCTCGGCCTTAGAAATCTTAGGTGCCATTGTTGCTTGACCGGCTTGAGCCTGCGGTTTGACTCCTAGCGATATCGACTCGAGTGACGATGAGATTGCTACAGGACCCAACTGCGCTAAATGTTCAAGAGCTTCGTGGGAACGCCATTGCGGCTCTATGTTCACAGCCATCGAGGTGAATACTGGTCCAGTATCCATACCTTTATCTAATTGAAAAACAGTTAGCCCGGTTACTTCTTCGCCATTTTCAATTGCGCGTTGCACTGGCGCTGCACCACGGTAGGCCGGAAGCAAAGAGAAATGTAGGTTGATAAAACCAAACTTTGGAAGTTTCAAAATGCTCTCAGGAAGTATGACGCCGTAGCCGATAGTTATGACTAAATCTAATGATTCAAGATGTTCGACCAGGCTGGCAGATGATTCAGGTTTGAGAGTGGTTACCCCATGAATGCCTGCCCACTCACTTACAGGCGATTGCTTGAGCTCGCGTCCACGGCCAGCAGGTTTGTCTGGCTGCGTAATCACGAGTGCAAGTTCGTGGTCAGTCGTAAGTAGCCAATCAAGCGTCGGTATTGCAACCTGTGGAGTAGCTGCTACTCCAATACGCATTAGGTGTTCCGTCCGAAAATATTATGCGGTGACTCTTTAATTTGAATATTTTGACCGATTTGTGCAGCCTCGTTAAACCAGTCCGATTCACGAATCTCTTTCATGGCCGCTTTGCGATCGCCAGGAAGCATTCGATCAATAAAGAGAATGCCATCAAGATGATCTGTTTCATGCTGCAATGCTCGAGCCAGAAACTCTGTACCATCCACGGAGATTTGCTCTCCAAACATATTGAAACCCTGAGCAACGGCGCGCATAGCTCGCGGCGTTGGATAGCTCATATCTGGGAAAGAAAGACAGCCCTCGTCACCCTCTTGAATCTCATCGCCCAGAACCAAAACAGGGTTCACCAGGTGGCCTAATTCATCATCAACATTCCAAGTAAAAACCCGAAGCGCCACGCCTATTTGAGGCGCTGCCAAACCTGCTCCAGGAGCCTCTAACATTGTTTGCGTAAGGTCTGCGACTAAATTACGCAACTCTTTATCAAAATCCACCACAAGAGCTGCCGGAGTAACAAGAACCGGATCGCCAAAAAGTCGAATCTCTTGAATGGACATTGTGTAATCCTACCAAAGGCCTAGAAAGAATATGGATCTACTCGCATGCTCAGAAGTTGCTTTTTAGCGATACTTCGTCGACGTTGCAACTCATGAACAAATGCGCTTACTTGAGACAGCCCATTATCGTCAACATAAAGCATGATCTTTGCTTGATCCTTCTGCACTGGTGTAGGTCCCAAAATCTTAAGTGATGTTGGTAATCTCGAATCGGCAATGGACTTTCTCAACCCATTGGCTAGTTGAGTACTTTCGGCAATAGGAGCGGTTATAAGAATGCAGTGGACAAATGGAGGTAGACCAACTTCCTTTCGTTCCTCTAGTTCTCGTCGAATCATGACGCCCGGATTCCATTGAGTAAGTGCAGCAGTGACTGGATGTGCATCAGGAATCGATACAAGCACAGAGCCCTTTGCATCAATCATCGCCGCAGTCTCAAAGAAAAGTTCTCGGGCGCGCTCTTGAGCTCGTAAGTCTGGGTGAGAAAAGAAGTTAATGCCCTCCAATAATGCAACAGCGCTGTACCCACCTTCACAATGTGGTGCAGCACCTGGGGTTGCTAGAACTAGCGATGGAAGATTACTGACAGAGGGTTTTATGACATCGCCGTAGGAGAGAATCAAAGGGAAGCCACTAAATGCACGCGATATCTCTTCGCCTGCTCGTTCAATACCTCTGCCGGCAATATATGGTTTTTGTCGGTTACACCACGAACAAGACCAATCGTAAAAAACTGATGAGCACACTGTGCATACAGGTGGTGAACTCTTTGATCCAACTATCAGGCGACCTCCACATGCGCACTGAGCTAGATTCTTGCAATGGGCGCATAAAAGCGCATTTCCATAACCTTTACGGGGTACTAGAAAGAGCACGGGACCGCGGCTTAGAGCTTTACGAATTTCAGTGAATATTCGCCCTGGAAGTAGAGTGCCATCTTCGCTCGAGAATGACTTAACGTTTAATCTGTGCGCATGATTGATAAAGTGAAGAGTTTTATTATCTATTAACAACGAGAGCTCCATAGATGGCACATATCCCGTATAAACAATCTCTAAACTCTCCAAACCTCTGCGCAAACCGGCAATGTCTCGAACGTTGAAGCCGGGTGAGCGTTGTTCATAATGTTCATGGGAGCTTTCTTTATATACAATTATCGTCCGTAGCCCTGCGACAGGTGTAAATATGGCACTACGTGCGCCAAGAACTATGCAATGAGATGTGTGAAGAGCGTGCAAATAGTTGCTATACCTCTGCGCTCTGGGCAGTGAACTATCAAGGCGAAGATAACTTAAGTGTTGAGATTCTAGAAACGCACATATCTGGTCGAGATCACGTTCATCCGGTGCTACTAATAGAACCGATCCTTTTTTGTACCCATCCGCAATAAGAGCGACTACTTGCTTGGCAGGGTTCTCATAGGGGTCAAAGGCAACGAAGGAGCTAGGTGCATCGAACTGTAAATCGCTATTTTCTTGCGAATCTGTAGCAGAAAATATTTTATCGACTGATGCAACACGGGGTGGGATCGCCAAACGAATAACATCAAAGGTATTACTGGCCCAACGAACAGCAACCTCATGTATGAGAGTAAGAGACTTCGAAGTTGCTACCGGATGAGGGGACAGAGCTTTAGTTATGTGACGTATTCGTCCGGAGGTTTGTGATTCTGCACATCGCTCAATGACGATTCCTTCTACTTCACGATTTCCAAATGGAACCTGTACGCGTATTCCAGTAGCGATAACATCGTCAAGCTCTTCTGGAACGGCATAATCAAATGGTGCATCTAAGTGAAATACACCTGTATCCACCCAGATTCTGGCAAAAGGAAGAATCTTCGCCGCTTCGCCTCGGGGCCGTGCAACTACCTCGGCCTTAAGACGAAATAAACGCGGCGTGGCCACGTTCTACTTAATCGCCTTTTGTAAGGCATCGACGCGATCTGTTCGTTCCCATGCAAACTCAGGCAGCTCTCGACCGAAGTGTCCATAGGCACTTGTTAAAGAATATATAGGACGCAAAAGTTCCAAATCCCGAATAATCGCAGCTGGCCGAAGATCAAAGGTTGCAAGCACTGCATCTTGAATCTTTTGAACAGGCACGCTCTCAGTACCAAACGTCTCCACAAAAAGACCGACTGGTTGAGCTTTGCCGATTGCGTAAGCAACTTGTACTTCACAGCGTCGCGCTAGCCCGGCTGCCACTACATTTTTTGCTACCCAACGCATGGCATAAGCAGCAGAGCGATCGACCTTTGATGGATCTTTACCGCTAAAGGCTCCCCCGCCATGTCGTGCCATTCCACCGTATGTATCAACGATTATTTTACGACCCGTTAAACCCGCATCCCCCATTGGGCCGCCAATAACAAAACGGCCCGTTGGATTTATGAGTGTTGTGAGGTTATTTTTAGGCAGATCAATCGTCGATAAAATTGGATTAATCACGTACTCAATAATCTCTGGAGTTAGAACCTTCACCACATCTACATCTTCGCTGTGCTGGCTAGATATAACGACAGTGTTGAGTGCTACTGCACGATCGCCATCATATTCAATCGTTACTTGAGTTTTTCCATCAGGTCGCAGATATGCAAGCTGGCCTGATTTGCGTACCTTTGACAGTTGCGCCGCCAAGGCATGTGCCAACCAAATAGGAAGTGGCATTAGCTCTTTTGTGTCATCGCAGGCGTAACCAAACATCAAGCCTTGATCTCCAGCGCCTTGCAGGTCTAATGGATCAATACCTGATGAGACACGGTGCTCGTATGCATCATCCACGCCCTGCGCTATATCTTGTGACTGCTGACCAATAGAGATGGAAACTCCGCAACTATTTCCATCAAAGCCTTTATCTGATGAGTCATAGCCGATATTGAGAACGGTATCTCGAACAATAGTATTTACATCGGCGTAGCCATCAGTGGTAACTTCACCAGCAACATGTACTTGGCCGGTGGTGATCAAGGTTTCGACGGCAACTCGGCTTTTTATATCCTGTGAAAGCAGTGAATCAAGAACTGCATCTGAGATCGCATCTGCAATCTTGTCAGGATGTCCTTCGGTAACTGATTCTGAAGTAAAGAGGCGCTGTGACATAAGTTTTAACCTAACTGCCGGATGGCGTGATCAAGGAGTATTTCTGCGAGAGCGTCTTTGGAGACTTCCTTGAGCGCTATATCCTCACCATTTCTTAGCAGGATTGTACCGTGTGTAACATCCTTTCCGAATATTGCACCGCCGCTAACGTCATTAACATAAATAACATCTAGGCCCTTTGCCTGCATCTTTGATCGCGCCGATTCGATATGGTCGGAAGTCTCAGCGGCAAAGCCGATTATCACCTGATTCGTTTTAGTAGTCGATATTTCTGCTAACAAGTCAGGGTTTGTCTCTAATTCTATGGATGTGAAAGAGGCCTTCTTAATCTTTTCATTGAGCTTTTGGGTGGGCCTTGCATCTGCTACTGCGGCACACATGATTAAGACATCACACGAAGCGAACTGATCTTTGAGGACTTCTCGCATATCAAGGGCGCTCTCAACATTACTGACCGTTATTCCATGAATGGCCGATGTATCCATATTGGCGGCAATTAAGTGCACATCGGCTCCGCGCATCGCAGCTGCACGTGCTAGCGCCAAACCTTGCTTGCCAGAGGACCTATTTCCGATATAGCGCACGGGATCGATCGCTTCGCGTGTACCTCCAGCAGTAACCAGAACTCTTCGACCAACAAGATCACGCTTATGCCCAGTCATTGAATCAAACTCTTCAATGATGCGATTAGTTTCAGGGAATCTTCCTGGGCCAGAGTCATTACCAGCTAGTCGACCTGTATCAGGCTCTAATACAACAAAGCCTCGAGATCGTAGAGTTTCAACGTTGGCCTTAGTAGCTGGGTCATTCCACATATGTGAATGCATCGCTGGGATAACCATTTTTGGTGCATCACTTGCTAAAACTAAATTAGTTAAAAGATCATCTGCACGGCCAGTTGCTATACGAGCAATCAGATCTGCTGTTGCTGGTGCAATTAGAAAGAAATCGCTGTCATGAGCTAGAGAAATATGTGCACCTTCGTGAACATCTTCCCAAACCTGGGTGCGAACCGGACGTCCAGTCAGCGCTTCCCACGTCGAGGCCCCAACAAAATTTAAGGATGCAGGGGTTGGAACAACTCGCACGTGATAACCGCGATCTTGGAGTCGACGCACAAGGTCGGCGGATTTATACGCCGCAATCCCTGCCCCAACACCGAGTATTACTTCACGGCCGGTAGCAGACATTGTGAGCAGAAAGCTTTAAGCCGTTGGTTCGAGATTTTCGATCGTTAATAAACCTTCATTAATCTCACGAAGGGCGATTGATAGCGGCTTTTCATGAACATGGGTCTCAACTAGCGGACCGACATATTCAAGAAGTCCCTCGCCAAGTTGTGAATAATAGGCGTTGATCTGACGAGCACGCTTTGCAGCATAGAGAACCAGGCTGTACTTGGAGCCACTCTTCTCTAGAAGTTCGTCAATAGGTGGATTTGTGATGCCATCCATAGTTATCCCCGCTCATACGCTGTTTTGGTCAAGATATCAATCCTATCAGTTGTTGTACTACCCGTTCGACCTGGTCATTGACGATCACGATATCGAAGAATGAGGCTGCTGCAAGCTCCTCCTGAGCAAGGGCCAGGCGCTCGGCTCTACGTTCTGGGCCATCAGTTCCACGACCCTCTAATCTTGAGACGAGCTCTTCCCAGGATGGGGGCTCTAAAAACACTAAGAGCGATTGCGGCAGATGGGCTTTAACCTGTCGTGCTCCATCGATCTCAATCTCTAGCAGAACATTTCTTCCCTTTAAGAGCGCCTCTTCTACTGCAGATCGTGGGGTTCCATAGCGACTTCCAGCAAACTGCGCCCACTCTAGAAACTCATCATCTTTAATTCTTCGCGAAAACTCCTCATCTGAAATAAAGAAGTAATCGACACCGTCGTGTTCATTGCCTCGAGGAGATCTAGTTGTCGCCGAAACACTCACCCAAAAATCACCAGATGCTCGTAACGTACTAGCTACCGTACTTTTGCCAACTCCCCCAGGACCAGAAAGCACTAAGAGTTTGCCGGGTTCAACTGCATGTGTAGATTTCATAAACTCATGTCGTAACTGTTTTAATTGATGACGACCCAAGCCCTGAATCCTACGCGTAGGTGAAATATTTAATCGCTCCATGAGCGAGGTTGCCCTTACTTTTCCAACACCAGACAGAGCCTCTAAGAGCTCTCTAACTCGCATTCTGCCAACACTTTCTTCATTAGCCGCAATCTCCAGAACTGTATCAATAGAAAACTCACCACTCTTTATCTTATTTTTTACTTCGGCACGACGCTTTCGTGATTGAGCGGCCTTATCTAGGGCCATCGCTCGCTGCTGCGGTGTTAACTGCGGAGGTGCTCCCATGGGCTAAATCTAGTGCACTCAGTTAATATTTATAGAATCTGCTGGGCTATCTCAATCGCGCGATTACGCATTGCATCAGCACCGTGCTGCCAATACTGCGTAATAGGCCGACCAATAACCACTAAATCAGCACCGCGGTCAATGGCCTCTCGAGGGGTCATTGTTCGGACTTGATCATCTAAGGATGAACTATCAGCGGGCCTTACTCCAGGAGTAATAATGGTGACATCATTACCAACTGCTTGACGAATCGCTAAGATTTCTAACGGTGAACAAACGATTGCGCGAGCACCAGCTGATGTCGCAAGAACGGCTAAACCAACTGCGCTATCTAAGGCACTGTTCCTGAAACCAATATCTGCAACATCTTTTTCTGATAGCGACGTCAGAATCGTCACGCCAGTTACATATGTAGCGGGCAAGGCATCGACAGCTGCACGGATCATGCTCGAACCACCAGAGGCATGAACGGTTAAGAATTTGGGACGAAGACCAGAGATTGCTTGAGAGGCCCCGGCAACCGTATGTGCGATGTCATGGAGTTTTAAATCTAAGAAAATATCTGCATTTGTGATGCTAGTTATTGCCTTAACTCCTTCGGCTCCAAATGTTAAGAAGAACTCAAGGCCCAATTTATAGACAGAGACGACATCGTCAGTAGCTTTAACCCAACTAATCGCAGTTTCTAGATCAGATGTATCTACCGCAAGAACTATCGGCGCTTTATTCGACATCAGAAGGCTCCGTTCTGTGTGCAAAACCAATTGCATCGCGAAGTGAAGTAAATCCTTTTGCAATAAGTAGATCTCTTAGCTCACCCTGAATAGTAGGAATTGCATTCGGATTTCCAAAACTGGCCGTACCAACAGAGACTCCACTGGCACCTGCAGCAATCATCTCGAGTGCATCGCGACCACTTGCTACTCCACCCATTCCTAAGATTGGAACATTGGGTAGCGCAGCGTGAACTTGATAGATCGCACGAACTGCTATTGGTCTAATCGCCGGACCAGACAAACCACCAGTCTTTCCGCCAAGGTGTGGGCGCATCGTGTCTAAATTGATGACCATCCCAAGTACTGTATTTATGAGTGCAACTGCATCGGCGCCAGCATCGACCACAGAACGTGCAATTGCAACCAAGTCAGTTACATCTGGGGAGAGTTTGGCGATGATAGGAAGCTCTCCGCCGATTGTGCGTCGAACGCCATCAATGACGCGTCGAGATGCATCGGGGTCGCAAGCAAAAACTAAACCTCTATTTTCAACATTAGGACAAGAAATATTTACTTCGATGGCACTTATTCCTGAGACTCCGCGCAACTTGCGAGCAAGGGTTGAGTACTCTTCTACGGTCTCCCCCGCAATCGAGACAATGATTCGCGCCTTTTGTTCAATAAGATATGGAATATCTTTAGCGATAAAGGCATCAATGCCAGGACCTTGTAAGCCTATTGAATTAAGCATTCCACTCGGCGTCTCAGCCATTCGTGGTGTTGGACGGCCGTATCTGGCCTTTGTCATGACTGATTTGGTAACAACTCCACCAATTGAATGTAGATCAAAAAACTGTGCTAACTCTCGACCCGAACTCGCACATCCGCTTGCAGTAAAAACAGGTGAAGGAAACCACGCATTTGCCAATGTAGTTGAGAAATCCAAGGCACTCATAAACTCTTCCCGACCTTATCCCACATGACATTTTCGCCATCCATGACTGGTCCGTCTATGCAGGAGCGCAGCATGGCGATATTGCCATCGCTATCCATCGTAGGCAGTACGCACGTCATGCAGATTCCGATTCCACAGGCCATTGACTCTTCTACTGCGCACTGATGGACAACCTCAGTGCCTCGAGTAATCGAATCAATCGCCGACAACATCGCCATTGGCCCGCACGAATAGATGACCGCGATATTCAAATCATCGACTAACGCCTTTATTGGATCGGTCACTCTGCCGGTCTGACCCATAGTTCCATCTTCTGTATAAATACGTAGCGAATTTACTGCGCGCTTTCCCTCCATCGGAGCATAGATTTTGGAGGCAGTACTTGCACCCAACAGCATATCCACGCGGCATCCTCGTGCGTTGAGAACTTCTGCTAAACCAAAAAGCGGCGCTGAACCATATCCACCGCCTACTAAGAGCACTTGCACTGGCTCGGTGGGAATGCCAAAGGCAGTGCCGAGAGGGACAACGACATCTAAAACCGATCCCTCATTCTGGGAACATAACCAGGAGCTACCTTGCCCGTGAGGTGCAACAATTAACTCCATTGTTCCGCCAGAAATTGAATTCGTTGAGACTCGTGAAATTGCAAACGCACGGCGCAAAACCATACGTGAGGTATCTCCTCCAACATTGATGGCAACGAAGTTTCCTGGCTTACAGAGATTTGCTACATCGCCAATATTTACAATGAGTTGATGGTATTGACCTACACGCTTATTGCTGACCAAAATCGCCTTCAGTTGTTGTGCATTCTTATTAATCTCAGCCATGTCACGCCAGCCATTCTTGTAGCGATTTAATGGATAGCTCTTGAGATTGCAAGAAACGAATTCCTTCAACGGCTGCATTAAAGCCCGCAGTTGTTGTGATAATTGGAATCGAGCGCTGGACCGCCGCAGTTCGAATCGCCCACCCATCGTGGCGCGTTCCACGACCAACCGGCGTATTAATAACTAGATCGATATCACCGGCGTTAATCATGTCAACGATAGTGCGCTCACCCATTGGCCCTGTTCCTTCAGAGTTCTTTCGCACAGTGATCGACGTTACTCCATGCTCGAGAAGAAACTGTGCAGTTCCTTGAGTTGCTAAAACTCTAAATCCCAGCGCCAAAAGCCCAGCTGCAGCATCAACTCCTTGAGCCTTGTTCTTATCGGCAAGAGATATAAAGACCGTTCCGCTCTTTGGTAATGGACCGAAAGCTTGGATCTGCGACTTGGCATAGCTCTCGCCAAAAGTGGGTGAAATACCCATAACTTCTCCAGTGGAGCGCATCTCCGGACCTAGCACCGCGTCAACTCCACGACCATCGCTTCGTCGGAAGCGATTCCATGGAAGAACGGCCTCTTTGACTGAGATTCCTCGCGCTTGTCCATCACCACTTGCTGGTAATAAACCCTCTGTACGAAGTTCTGCAATCGAACTTCCAAGGGAGATTCGTGCTGCAGCTTTAGCCAAGGGCACACCTGTTGCCTTGCTAACAAATGGCACTGTACGGGAGGCTCGTGGATTCGCTTCAAGAACATAGAGTTTTGAATCTGCAATTGCGAATTGGATATTAATGAGTCCTCGTACTCCAACTCCACTGGCAATCTTTAACGTTGCTTCTTTAATTTCAATTAACGCCTCTGCTGTCACCGTCATAGATGGCAGAACGCATGCGCTATCCCCACTATGAATTCCGGCCTCTTCTATGTGTTCCATAACGCCACCAAGAAATAAATCGTTGCCGTCATAGAGTGCATCTACGTCGATTTCTATAGCGCTATCTAGGAAGCGATCTACCAATACTGGGTGATCAGGTGTGATATCGGTGGCTCTAGAAATAAAGCCTGCAAGTGATTGATCATCGTAAACAATCTCCATGCCACGTCCACCTAATACAAAGGATGGGCGGACCAAGACTGGGTACCCAATACGAGTTGCAATCGTGATGGCTTCAAGCTCTGATGCAGCCATTCCAAATTCAGGCGCGGTTAAATTCTGTTCATGGAGAATATTTCCAAATGCTCCACGCTCTTCAGCTAAATTTATCGCCTCCGGGCTAGTGCCTAGGATGGTCACACCGTTGGCCTTGAGACCTGCTGCCAAACCAAGCGGAGTCTGACCGCCAAGTTGGGTAATTACTCCCAGTAAAGGACCGGCTTGAGTTTCAGCATGAATAACTTCCAAGACATCTTCTAAGGTCAATGGCTCAAAATAGAGTCGATTACTTGTGTCATAGTCGGTGGAAACAGTCTCGGGATTGCAGTTAATCATAATTGTTTCATATCCGGCTTCGCGAAGCGCGAATGATGCATGCACACAGGAGTAGTCAAATTCGATTCCTTGACCGATGCGATTAGGTCCGCTACCAAGAATGATTACTGCAGGTACCGTTCGTGGTCGAACCTCTGTCTCTTCTTCATATGAAGAATAATGATACGGAGTAAACGCTTCGAACTCGGCTGCACATGTATCCACGGTTTTATACACTGGACGAATAGAGAAATGATGTCGGATGCGTCGAACTTCATCCTCACTGACTCCCCTCAGCGAAGCAATTTGGGCATCCGAAAAACCATTTGATTTAGCTGTCTTTAGCAACTGCGCCGTAAGGTCACCAGGCATTGATATCTCTTGAGCTTGCTCATTAATTATCTGAATTTGGCGAAGATACCAAGGATCTATTTTACAGGCCGTGAAAACTTCATCGATGGAGGCCCCTGCCCACAAAGCGCGTTGAACCTGTTGCAGACGATATTCAGTTGGTATTGCGATCGAAAGCAATAACTGATCTTTCTGAGTTGGTGTTATCTCTGGCCATGTAAAGATTGCTTCCTTGCGCTCAAGTGAACGCAAGGCCTTCATGAGCGCTTCAGAAAATGACCTGCCGATAGCCATAGCCTCTCCGACGCTCTTCATTGTTGTAGTCAGGCGTGGATCTGCATCGGCAAATTTTTCAAATGCAAAACGTGGCATCTTAACGACAACATAATCAAGAGTTGGCTCAAACGAGGCCGGTGTTACCTTAGTGATGTCGTTATTAATCTCATCCAACGTGTAGCCAATAGCTAATTTTGTGGCGATCTTGGCAATTGGAAAACCTGTCGCCTTTGATGCCAATGCACTCGAGCGCGATACTCGGGGATTCATTTCAATAACGATAATCCGACCATTAGCAGGATTTACTGCAAATTGGATGTTGCAACCCCCTGTTTCAACGCCAACTTCACGGATAATCTGCAATGAGAGATCTCGAAGTCTTTGATACTCGACATCGGTTAACGTCATAGCTGGCGCCACAGTAATCGAGTCACCTGTATGCACGCCCATGGGATCTACGTTCTCGATACTGCAGACAATAACGACGTTGTCCTTATGATCACGCATAACTTCGAGCTCGTACTCTTTCCAACCAATAATCGACTCTTCCAGTAAAACCTCTGACGTTGGACTATGACGCAATCCTGCACCAGCAATTTGTCGCAACTGATCTTCATCAAAAGCGATTCCAGAACCTAGTCCACCCATAGTAAATGATGGGCGAATAACGACTGGGTATTGCAAAGTTTCTACTGCAGCGATAATTTCATCCATAGTGTGGCAAACGATTGACAGTGCTGATTCACCGCCAACTTTTTCTACGATGCCTCTGAAGAGTTCACGATTTTCACCGCGCTGAATCGCACCAACATCTGCACCAATTAATTTAACTCCATACTTAGCTAAGGTACCTCGTTCAAAAAGTCCTATCGCTGCGTTCAACGCTGTTTGCCCGCCTAAAGTTGCAAGCACTGCATCTGGTTTTTCGTGCGCTATGATTTTTTCGATAACTTCAGGAGTGATTGGCTCTATGTATGTGGCATCAGCAAACTCAGGATCGGTCATAATCGTCGCGGGATTTGAGTTCACTAAAATCACTCGAATACCCTCTTCACGCAAAACACGACACGCTTGCGTACCAGAATAATCAAACTCGCAGGCTTGACCTATAACAATTGGTCCACTTCCAATAACCAAAACGCTCTTAATCGAGGTATCGCGCGGCATTACTTGCTCACCTTCTTAGACATTAAATCTACGAAACGGTCGAAGAGGTAGGCCGCATCATGAGGCCCGGCAGCAGCTTCTGGGTGATACTGCACTGAAAAGGCTGGTTGATCAATCAGACGCAGTCCTTCAACAACCCCATCGTTGAGGCAAACATGAGTAACTTCTCCGCGTCCAAACACTGTAGTGAATTCGGAGTCGGTTGGGGCCGCCAATGCAAAGCCATGATTATGCGAAGTTATCTCAACTTTACCTGTGCTTTTATCGATGACTGGCTGATTAATTCCACGGTGGCCAAATGCCAGCTTGTAGGTTTCAAAACCCAACGCTCTGCCTAGAATCTGATGACCAAAACAAATTCCGAATATAGGTATCGCTTTGGCAAGAATCTGACGGACGACCTCTATTACATCAATCATAGTTGCAGGATCGCCAGGGCCATTAGATATAAAAACACCATCCGGATTTAGAGCGATAATATCTTCTGCACTTGTATTAAATGGCAGGACGTGAACTTCGACCCCGCGCTCTGACAAAGCGCGCGGAGTTGCAGATTTAATGCCGAGATCAAGGGCGGCAACAACAAATTTCTTGTCACCTTTTGCAGCTACCACATAAGGACTATCAGTTGAGACATCGGCAACTAAAAAAGAGCCAGACATTTGTGAACTTTTACGTACCTCTATAACCATTTCTTCTCGAGTTAAATCTAATCCAGAAAAAATGCCGACGCGCATCGCCCCTCTATCTCGAAGATGACGAGTAAGCGCTCTGGTATCGATGCCTTGTAAACCAACAATATTCTGAGACACAAGCTCGGACTCTAAATCATTCTCACTTCGCCAATTCGACACGAGCTGAGAAGGATTTCTTACTACAAAACCAGAAACCCAAATCTTCTCTGATTCATTATCGTGCGAATTAAACCCAGTGTTTCCGATATGCGGAGCCGTCATAATGACAACCTGCTTATGATACGAAGGGTCCGTCAAAGTCTCTTGATATCCTGTCATTCCAGTCTGAAATACCGCCTCGCCAAATGTGCGACCTTGCGCTCCCCAAGACTTACCTTCGAAAGTTCTGCCATCATCTAGTACTAGGAATGCAGTGCACACTTAAGCAACCACCCCATTGAGAAGCGTGGCTTTTCCTTTGTAGAACGTATGCGTTAGCACGCCTGGCAACTGATAACCATGAAATGGAGTGTTGCGACTGCGTGATTGCACTAAGTCGCGATCGACAGTCCATGTCTGCGAAGGATTAACAACCGTTAAATTAGCAAAATTACCTGGTGCAATACCTTGTCCTTGCTGATCGTAACCACCAATAGTTGCTGGTGCTTTGGACATGCGATCTGCCACGTCCTGCCATTTCATTAAGCCAGTGTCAACCATGGTCTTTTGAACAATTGATAACGCGGTCTCTAGTCCCAACATTCCAAATGATGCCTCTTGCCATTCGCATTCTTTTGATTCCATGGTGTGGGGTGCGTGATCTGTTGCAACGATATCGATTGTTCCGTCAGCTAACGCTTCCCGCAAGGCATGAATATCTTTTTCGGTGCGAAGCGGTGGATTAACTTTAAACACAGGATCATACGAACAGGATAAATCATCAGTTAAAAGAAGATGATGAGGAGTAACTTCAGCAGTGACGTTAATTCCCCGTGCTTTAGCCCAGCGAATAATCTCTACTCCCCCGGCAGTTGTAACGTGACACACGTGAAGACGTGATTGAACATGATCAGTAAGCAATACATCGCGCGCGATAATCGCCTCTTCAGCAATCGCTGGCCATCCCCGTAAACCTAAACGAGCTGAAATTTCACCTTCATTCATCTGGGCGCCAACAGTAAGACGTGGCTCTTGTGCATGCTGTGCAATAACTCCATTGAACTTCTTAATATATTCAAGGGCGCGACGCATAACTAGTGGATCGAATACACACATTCCATCATCGCTAAATACTCGAACACGAGCAACAGAATCAGCCATTGCTCCAATCTCAGATAAGGCTTCACCCTTTAAACCTTGGGTTACAGCACCGATTGGAAAAACATCCAATAAGCCCGCCTCTTGTCCTAAGCGATACACCTGCTCTACAACTCCAGCATTATCGGCAACTGGTGACGTGTTAGCCATTGCTGAAAGTGCGGTAAAGCCGCCCTTAGCTCCAGCTCGCGATGCCGATTCGACGGTTTCGGCATCTTCTCGACCAGGTTGGCGCAGATGCGTATGAAGATCGACTAAACCAGGCAGGATCACACAGCCCGTAGCATCGATAACCGTAGCTTGTGGATCAGAAATCCCAGCGTGAACCGTGGTGATTAGTTCGCCTTCAATCACAATATCGTGCAGCGTTCCATCAGGCAGAGCACCGCCTTTGAGCAGGAATTTACTTGATGTCATAATTTTGACTCCGATTCCAGTGGTGCTCCAGCTAATAAGACATAGAGAATTGCCATTCGAACACTGACGCCATTTGCAACTTGTTCAACAATTACAGAGCGAGCACTATCAGCAACTTCAGCCGCGATCTCAAGCCCACGATTCATTGGACCCGGGTGCATGATGATGGCATGTGGCTGCATCTTCGCTAAACGCTGCAAATTCAAACCAAAGTAACGCGAATACTCCCGCGCGTTAGGGAAAAACAGATCGCTCATACGCTCCTGTTGGACACGCAACATCATTACAACATCCACGCCTGCAACAACATCATCAAAATTGTAGGAGATGTTAACTGGCCAACTTTCAACGCCAACAGGAAGTAACGTAGGTGGGGCCACTAATGTGACATGAGCGCCTAAAAGGGTTAACAACAAGACATTAGAGCGCGCTACTCGGGAGTGCAAAACATCGCCAACAATTGCCACTTTAATACCAGCTAAGTTAGAGCCGCCTTTCCCTAAGTGTTTGCGAATCGTGAAGGCATCGAGCAGCGCTTGACTAGGATGTTCATGCGTTCCATCTCCAGCGTTAATGACACTACCTGTCATCCATTGCGAATCTGCTAATCGTTGTGGTGCACCAGATGCACTGTGTCGAATTACGACCGCATCGGCGCCCATAGCTTGTAAAGTCATAGCTGTATCTTTCAGCGATTCACCTTTGCTTATGCTCGATCCTTTTGCGGAGAAATTTATAACATCTGCTGACAAGCGCTTTGCTGCTGCTTCAAAGGAAATTCGTGTGCGGGTTGAATCTTCAGCAAAGAGATTTACGATAGTGCGTCCGCGAAGTGTCGGCAGCTTCTTAACTTGCCCATCGCTGACTCTTTCAAGTTCTGCGGCAGTATCTAGAATCACGATTGCATCGTGCGCGCTTAGATCACTAATCGAGAGTAAGTGACGCATCAGTGTGACTCACCTTCTATGAGAACCTCATCGGCTCCATCGATCTCCGTCAGGCGCACTCGCACTGATTGAGAAGGCGATGTGGGTAGATTCTTGCCAACAAAGTCGGCGCGAATAGGAAGTTCTCTATGCCCACGATCAACTAGGACTGCCAATTGAACTGAACGAGGTCGCCCAATTTCTCCTAAAGCATCAAGGGCTGCTCGAATAGTTCGTCCTGAAAACAAGACATCATCGATAAGGATCACATCACGGCCTTCAATGCCTTCCCGAGGAATCGAGGTGGACATGATCGCGCGAAGGGGGCGAATGCGTAAGTCATCACGATGCATCGTGATATCGAGCATTCCGACTGGAACTTCACACCCCTCTATGCTGGCAATAGATTGGGCTATACGGCTAGCAAGGTGGGCTCCGCGAGTGGGAATCCCCAACAGCGTTAAATTACTAGCTCCTTGATTCTTCTCAAGAATCTCATGGGAAATACGAATCAACGCACGCGATATATCCGATGCGGACAGGGCAACGCTCATACGTAAATCTCCTTCCCCATCTCTCAGGATGGGTCGTTAAAGGATGCAGGCGTGAGCATACCATCCACCTGCCTAAACTGTGGATAACTCTCGGGCTAGCAAATTGCGCCCCTACCCTGCTCACTATGAACACTCCCACAACACATTCGATCTCTGCTCGACTGCGAACTCTTCGCCTTGAGCGATCTCTATCTCTACGTGAAGTTCAACTGCGCAGCAAAGGGCAGATACCTGCAGTGGTGCTTGGCTCGTATGAACGTGGCGATCGTGCTTTAAGCGTTAGTAAGGCGATTCAAATTGCCGCTTTTTATGAGGTGCCACTTAATTACCTCTTATCAGAACCTGATCCCACTATAGGGGCGTCCAGGGCTATCGTGATTGATCTGCGCAGACTGCGTTTTCTAGTAACAGATAAGGCCCAGATGCTTGATGATTCCGATCAACTTCGCGCGCTGATTACATTCGTTTCTGGAATTGTTCGCAAGCGAAATGATTGGCATGGCGAAGTACTTTCACTGCGTAGTGATGATCTCAATCTGGTTGCAATTACTGTTGGAGCTCCTACTGATGCTCTTGTGGGGCTTTTAGAAAGAAATGAACTGCTAATTCAACTAGATAGATAAACTCTCTTTAATAGATGCGATACGACCTAAAACTCCGTGAATAAAACCAGCAGAATCATCGGTTGAGAGTTCGCGGGCAAGATCCAAAGCCTCATCGATTGCCACTGCATCTGGAATATCGGCGCCCCAGAGAATCTCGTAAATACCGAGTCGCAAAATATTTCTATCTACGGCAGGTAGGCGATCCATATCCCAGCCTTGAGCATACGTAGTAATAAGCTCATCGATCTTTCGATAGTGAGCACTAATTCCTACTATGAGATCCTTCGTGTACTCACGAATTGGTCGAGCATCTGGGCCTTCTTCAACAACATCTCGAAGAGTCAGAGTCTCTAGAGCATTAGTTCCACGAATATCTGCTTCGTACAATAAATCCAGCGCTGCTTTTCGAGCCTTACTACGTGCAGACACTAGTTAGCGCGACCTTGGTATGACCCATCGCGCGTATCAACCATAACAACTTCATCCTGCTTAATGAAAAGTGGGACTTGAATCTCAATTCCAGTCTCGACAGTTGCTGGTTTAGTTCCACCCGATGATCGATCGCCTTGAATTCCTGGCTCTGTGTAAGTGATCTTTAGAGGCACTGACGCGGCAAGTTCGATATATAGAGGATTGCCTTCATGCACGGCAACCACGGCATCGGTATTTTCCAGCATGTAGTTGGCCATGTCGCCGACCGTAGCTTCAGAAATTGTCATTTGATCAAATGTTTTGGAGTCCATGAATACGAAATCTTCGCCCTCTTTGTACAAGTACTGCATATCGCGCTTTTCTAAGATCTCAATATCAATCTTAACGCCGGAGTTAAAAGTACGATCAATAACTTTGCCAGTTAATACTGATTTCAACTTAGTACGAACAAATGCTGGTCCCTTACCTGGCTTCACATGCTGAAACTCAACGACATTCCATAGTTGGCCTTCAATATCTAAGGTGATGCCATTCTTTAAATCAGCAGTTGTTGCCACGGTAGAACTCCAGTCGCTTCGGTGGTTATTCGGCCATCGATTGTGATGGCAAGAGGGTAAGGATACCCGCTAAAAGTGAGTGCTCAGTTCGCCCCACTGAGCAGGTTCTTCATGGCGATTAACGCCAAGACATATGAATTCGGTCCAAAACCACCGATCGTTCCATTGGCTACGCCAGAGATTACAGACGTGTGTCGAAACTCTTCGCGGGCCATGGGATTAGATAAGTGAACCTCTATCAAGGGAGCCTTTAATAACTCCGCTGCATCGCGTATCGCATATGAATAATGGGTAAAAGCAGCTGGATTAATAATCACTGGGGTGTTTGAATCTGCGGCCTCGTGTAGCCAACCAATGATTGTTGCCTCATCATCACTTTGGCGAACATCTGCAACTAAGCCATGAGTTGTAGCAGCGCTTTCAATCAAACTCTTAAGCTCACCGTAATTTAGATCCCCATAAATAGATGAGTCTCTAATATCCAGCCGAGCAAGATTAGGCCCGTTGATCACTAAAATCTTCATGCGCTGATTCTCTCATAAGCACTTCGAAGTTCACTCTCGTTGAGATCTTCAAGTCGAAGTGTTGACCCGATGGCATCGATGACTACAAATCTCAACTGGGCGCCTCGAGTCTTCTTATCTAATGCCAAAAGCGGCCATAGCGCTGGCCAGGCCGAGGCATCATATGAAATTGGCAGCATCAAAGCGGTAAGGAGTTCGCGATGTTGGTTGAGAGTTTGCTCAGACAGAAGCCCTCGTGCGTGTGCTAATTCAGCAGCGTAAACCAAACCTATGGAAACCGCTTCTCCGTGGCGCAGAGAATAATGTGAATGAATCTCAATGGCATGACCCAACGTATGACCGTAGTTAAGAACTTCTCGTGCAAAACTCTCCTTGAAATCCTCCCCCACGACATCGGCTTTAACGTGCACCGAACGGGCAATCAAGTTGGAGACCATCGATAGATTTGATCGCAGGGTCGTCAGTGAATTACCAGCAAGGGTCGTCAGAATTTCACCGTCTTTAATAAACCCAGATTTAATTACTTCGGCCATTCCGGCAGAAAAGTCGCGATCAGATAGTGTCGGCAACCAATCAAGGTCGATCAAAACCGAGATTGGTGAGTGAAAGGCGCCAATCAAGTTCTTGCCATAATCACTGTTGATGCCGGTCTTGCCTCCAACCGATGCATCTACCATTCCTGCAACACTGGTTGGAATAGCAATCCAATCGATACCTCGGAGCCATGTAGCCGCAGCAAATCCCGACAGATCTGTGATTGCGCCACCGCCGATGCCCACGATCACATCTGAGCGCGTGAAACCAGCTGCACCAAGCCAATTCCACAAAGAAGACAGGGTCGATACATTTTTGGCACTCTCACCATCGCTGACTTCAAAGAAGTGAAATTCAGCCTCAGCGTTGGCATCGAATCGAATCATTTCGCGCATCGCAGTTGAGTAGATTACGGCGACTCGTGAGCGATTCTTAGTCAGAGCCAGCAACTCGCTTTTCCATTCGCACCCGATAACTACGTTATACGTATGTTCGGCATTAACCTGAATCGTCGTCATGAAGAAACCTCAACAATCTGCGCAATAAGCTCTTTAACACTGGCACCATCGACCTTAACTACCGCTGTCGCTAATTTTTCATATATGGGACGACGTATTTCGTTGAGTTCCTGCCATTGTGCGCGAGGGTTGCCCAACAACAGCGGCCGATCACGATTAAAACCAACTCGAGCCGCAGCTATTGCTAATGAAACATCGAGAAAAACGATATGCGCGTCAACATTGAGTAGCAATTCTTGAGCGCGCTCTGGAATTGGCGCTCCTCCTCCTAGAGAAAGTACACAATCAGGAATACTCAAACATTTCTGCAGCGCTTCAAACTCTTGATCTCTAAAGAAGCTCTCACCTTTAGTGATGAAAATATCGGAAATCTTCATTTCGCACTGGGATTCAACAACCTGATCTGTGTCTACAAATGAAACTCCTAAATGTCTAGCCAGGGCCTTACCTACAGTGCTCTTACCGGCACCTGGTGGGCCTATCAAAATATAGGAAGGCATTGTCTATTCCCTACTTGAAATTTAAATTCAACATGTAACTTTCAAAATTGCGTCGCGTCTCACCGACGGAGTCTCCACCAAACTTCTCAAGAACAGCTTGCGCCAGAACAAGTGCGACCATAGCCTCTGCAACTACTCCAGCTGCAGGAACTGCACAGACATCTGATCGCTGATTGATCGCCTTTGCAGCCTCGCCCGTTGAAACGTCGATCGTATCTAAAGCTTTTGGCACTGTAGAGATCGGCTTCATGGCAGCTCGCACACGCAATATTTCTCCGTTAGACATACCGCCTTCGGTGCCGCCTGCTCTATCTGTACGTCTGACGATTCGACCATCACTCGCCTTTTCAATTTCATCGTGGGCCTGTGACCCTCGGCGAGTGGCTGTTGCAAATCCATCACCAAGCTCCACGCCCTTAATCGCTTGAATTCCCATCAAAGCACCCGCTAAACGAGCATCGAGGCGACGATCCCAGTGAACATGCGATCCCAAACCAGGTGGCATGTTGTACGCCAAGACTTCAACGACTCCGCCCAAAGTGTCGCCATCTGAATGAGCCTTTTCAATCTCAGCCTGCATGTGCTCACTTGTCTCTTGATCTGCGCAACGAACAGGATCGTCATCAATGCGCTTCATGTCTTCGTACAAAGGAAGAGGTCGATCATCTGGCACTCGAGCAGTGCCGATTGACAATACGTGGCTAAGAATTGAAATCCCAACACTTTGTTGTAAAAAGTTTCGTGCGACCGCTCCAAGTGCCACACGTGCCGCTGTTTCTCGCGCACTGGCTCGCTCTAAAATCGGACGTGCATCATCTAAATCGTATTTTTGCATTCCAACTAAATCGGCATGACCCGGACGAGGCCTGGTAAGTGGCGCATTACGTGCAAGATGTGCGATCTCTTCTAAAGGCACAGGATCGGCCGACATAATTTTTTCCCACTTCGGCCATTCCGAATTATCAATGTTAATTGCAATTGGCCCACCTTGTGTCAGACCATGTCGGACTCCACCAAGAATCGTTACTGCATCAGCCTCAAAACTCTGACGTGCACCACGGCCTGCGCCCAATCGACGACGCTGCAAGTGGTGATTGATATCGGCAGTTGTTATCTCGACGCTGGCGGGGATTCCTTCAATAATCGCACTGAGGGCTTGGCCATGTGACTCACCAGCTGTTAACCAACGCATCTGCGTATTCTTGCAGAAGTGGAGTGTTTCTCGCGCCCAAATACAGCCATGTACCGATAAATATTGATGGAGCCAATGCAATGGTCACCGGAATCTGACCCGCACGTACCGAATGGAGCACTATTGTCGCCAAAGCCACCAGAGAAACGGCAGTCAGAAGGGTTAAGAGTTGGCTAAATCTGTCTAAGTTCAAAGCTAAACAGATCAAAAAGATGAGTTTTACATCTCCCATTCCAATTCTCATGATGACATTGAGGCCAACTAATGAGAGTGCGCATAGTGTTAGAAATTCAATGGATCCGACTCCCCTAAAGACGCGTTCACAACAGATTACATAGAACATCACCATCAAATAGATATTGGGAATCCGATGGCTTTTGCAATCGGCGATACACATTGGAATGGCACATAGGTATATCGCAAACATCCATAAAGGCTAGAGCCCAGCTACAAAGAAGCGAACTGCTATGTGGATGAGGTCAGGTGAGAAAGCGCGGCTTCACGCATACGCAAGCTCATCGCCGCTCGATCAACGCTTAATCCAGAAAATATTTCTACCTGCGCAATCGCCTGATGTATCAAAAGATCTAATCCATCGATGACCTGACCACCAGTTGCAGCCCAGGCAGATAACGCCAATGTTGGCCATGGGTTATAGAGAACATCGAAGAATACCGAGTTTGGATTAATCGGAAAAAGGTCAACTAGCGAGTCCGCTGCACCTGACGGAGTAGTACACACAATGAGATCTGCTGATGCAATAACTCCGCTCGTGTGCCATGGAACGAAATCTAAATCAGATTCTTCTACGCAGTTGGAGATCGAAGGCGCGTTATGCATAGACCGAGCCATAACAGTGATTCGGGATGCTAATCCATCACATGCAGCAGCAGCCGCTCGTGCAGTCGCACCCGATCCGATGATTAAGACATCCCCTGAAACGCTCACTCCATGTGATTGAAGTGCGTAAGAAAATCCTGAAACATCCGTTGTCGATGCCTCCCACCGTCCATCACGGCGGACCAAGGTGTTGGCGCTGGCGATCCTAGAACTCAAATCGCTAACAACATCGGCTATCCCTACAACTTCTTCCTTCAGGGGCATTGTGAGAGAAAAACCAGTCCAGGAGTCATCTAACGTGTTTAGAAATCCTTGAAGACCACCCGAAGAAACTTCTATGGCGGTGTATTCACCGTCAACTGCTAACTCTCGATATGCAAGTTGATGTAGGAGTGGGCTTAGTGAATGAGCAATGGGTGAACCAAGAACGGCCGCCTTTATCAATTGAAAGCACCAGCCTTTCGATTCTTCTCGTACAGGAATTTCCATTCCACGAACTGGTCATTAGAGCGAGTAAAACGTGTATCGCCCGGAGCAACGGTAATAAAGAAAAGCCAATCACCACCAGCTGGATGAAGTGCAGCCTGCATTGCCGATGCTCCAGGGTTTCCAATAGGAGTTGGGGGTAATCCATAGTGCTTATAGGTGTTGTAGGCAGATGCAATCAGCGTTGATGATGTACTTAAGAAAATCTGTCCGCGCACTCCCTTCACATAGTGAACTGTTGAGTCCATCTGTAAAGGCATACCTAACGCTAAGCGATTGCGAATGACGCGTGAAACCTTAGTGAAATCCGCCGAATCGCCCTCGGCTTGAACAATGGAGGCCATTGTCAATAACTCTGAGGCTTTAAATGTACCGCTCGCGGTCAAAATCTCCTGCCCAATTTTCTCTGCCTGAAAACGATTTACCATGGCCTGAAGAATATGTTGTGCATCGGTATTTAATGGAAAGTTATAGAGGGCGGGGAAAAGCAAGCCTTCAGAGTTAGTAAAACCAGATGGCAAAACAATATTGTTAAATGCATCAGATATCTCTTTGTTGGTAAATCCAAAAGTGCGAAGAGAGCGCACGATCTCAGAGTTCCACTCCCCCTCAAAGACTGTAATGAGATTAGGGATTCGTGAAGAGTCAAGAAGTTGATCCAACGCCTGCGAGGCGGCAATTTTTAGTGTGAGTCTGTGACCACCAGGAGAGACTTTCTGTGATCGTGTATCCGTGACTGCCAATCTAAAATATGCGATCGAAGATTTCACTACCCCTGCTTTAAAGAGAATTGCTGCGATGTCACTTCCCGTAGCCCCAACAGGAATCTCAACAGTTACCTCTGCATCTGATTCAAGAATCTGTCGGATCTGAAAATTTGGAGCGGCGTTATTACTCACGCGCACCACGTGTAGGCCGTAGGTAAGTAACACGATAAAGACTAAGGCCAGTGCAACTGGTCGCAACTTAATCATCGATTCTTCTCAATCGATAAGGCAAACTCTAGAATCGCTACCGCTGCAGCTTGATCGATACGAGATTTGGCATCTCTTGCCGACACCCCAGATTGGCGCATGTTCTTGGCCGCACTTACCGTAGACATGCGCTCATCAATAAAAACAATCGGAGTGTCACAGATTGTGGCAAGTAATTCGCCGAAAGCATTTGCCTTTTGCACTGCACTTCCACTGGAACCATCCATATGCGAAGGCTTTCCAACGTAAATCGTTATGGGTTCATACTCTTGGCATAAGCGTTGTAACTGCTTCGCTAGATCTTTGGCACCGACCTTTAACGTCGTTACCGGAGATGCAAGGATGCCATCAGGATCACAGACGGCAACGCCAATTCGAACATCTCCGTAGTCAAAAGCCAATCGGCGACCACGTTGCATGGGAGCGATTATCCCTGTATTGATTGCGAAATTGCAGCAAGAGACTCTTTGGCCTTGTCAGGATTGCTTCCCCCACCTTGGGCGAAATCATCCTTGCCGCCACCGCCGCCGCCTAAGACACCAGAGCCAATCTTTACCAATGCTCCGGCCTTAATTCCCAGCTCGCGCGCTGCATCACTGACTGCGGCGACCAACACTGGCTTTCCATCATTGACGCTAATCAATGCCACAACCGAATGTGAAGCTTTGCCGCGCAGCTCCAATGCAATCTTTCGTAGATCATCACCAGATATTCCATCGCTGAGAATTGCAAGTGTTGCACTTACTCCATTGATTTCAATAGCTGATTTAGCTATCTCGCCTATTTGAGCAAAAGCTTGATTGGAACGAACTGTCGCTAGCTCTTTCTCGATCTCTTTAATCCTATTAAGTAGATCAGATATTCGCTCCGGCAACTCTTCTGTACGAGCACCCTTGATAATTTCAGTCAAAGAGTTCAGTAAAATATGTTCGCGTGCCAAGAATTTATAAGCATCGGCACCGACGAGTGCCTCGATACGACGAACTCCAGCTCCAATCGATGATTCGCTAAGGAGCTTTACAACACCTAATTGACCGGAGCGAGATACGTGCGTACCGCCGCAGAGTTCGCGTGCCCAATCTCCAACGCTGACTACTCGTACCTGGTCGCCATACTTTTCGCCAAACAAAGCCATAGCGCCGATCTCTTTGGCTTGTGCCTGCGTCATTACTTCGGCATGAACTAACAAATCATCTAGCAATAAAGAGTTAACGCGTGCTTCAACATCATTGATAACCGAAGTAGGCACTGCGCCCGTTGAAGGAAAATCAAAGCGAAAACGTCCTGGAGAATTCTCTGAGCCGGCTTGCGTCGCAGTCTCTCCTAGAATTTCACGAAAAGCCTTATGGACCATATGCGTAGCGGTGTGAGCACGAGAGATTGCATTGCGGCGTTCAATATCTATAGCAGCACATGCTTGCTGGCCTGTTTCAGCTGCGCCTTGAACAACTCTGCCTCGATGCACGAAAACTCCGGGAACCGGCGTCTGCACATCATCGATCTCGATGTTTGTACCGTTACTTAATGTAATGACACCGCCATCGGCAAGCTGTCCGCCACCTTCTGAGTAGAAAGGCGTACGGTCCAAGATAACTTCAACCTCGTCGCCTTCTTGGGCAGTTGCAACTAACAAACCATCAACAACAAGGGCTGAAATAGTGGATTCGCTCGTTGTATGTGTATAGCCAATAAATTCGGATTTTCCATTTTTATCGGCGACGCTTCGATAAATGCTGACATCTGCATGCCCACTCTTCTTAGCACGAGAATCAGCCTTTGCGCGATCCTTTTGTTCCTTCATTAAACGTCTAAAACCGTCTTCGTCGACTTCTAAGCCTTCTTCACGAGCCATTTCTAACGTTAGATCAAATGGGAATCCATATGTGTCATGGAGTTTGAATGCATCAGCACCAGGCAACACATTGCTCTTCGCTTTCTTTAACCCAGCACTAGCAACATCAAAGATAGTTGTTCCGCTTTTAAGTGTCTGCAAAAAACTTTCTTCCTCAGAAACGCTCACGCTGAGAATTCGCGGACTATCACTAATGAGCTCTGGATACTGTGGACCCATTGCACCGATCGCCGCCACGGTTAGTTCTGACATGATGGGATCCATCGAACCAAGAAGGCGCATATTACGAATAGTGCGTCGCATCATTCTACGAAGTACGTAACCGCGGCCTTCATTGCCAGGAGTAACTCCATCACCGATGAGCATTGCCGAAGTTCGCGCATGATCGGCGATGACACGAAGTGATACATCAGATTTTTCTGAAGCTCCATATACGACTCCGGTTAATTCCGAGGCCTTCTTTAGGATCTGCATCGTTGTATCGATCTCATAGATATTTTCCACGCCCTGCAACAATGCAGCCATGCGCTCTAGGCCAAGACCGGTATCAATACTTTTAGCTGGAAGCTCGCCCACGATAGGGAAGTCATCTTTGCCACTACCAGCGCCACGCTCATTCTGCATGAAAACCAAGTTCCAGACTTCCATGTAGCGGTTTTCATCGGCGATTGGTCCGCCTTCGGCTCCATATTCCGGCCCGCGATCGTAATAAATCTCTGAACAAGGACCACACGGGCCAGGAACTCCCATAGACCAAAAGTTATCGCCCATACCCATTCGCTGAATTCGCTCTTTAGGCACTCCGATTTTCTTATGCCAAATATCTGCTGCTTCATCATCATCTAAAAATACGGTGATCCACAACTTATCCGGTGAAAAACCAAATCCACCATCGTTGGTAGCGCGTGTCAACAACTCCCATGCAAGGGATATCGCACCCTCTTTGAAATAATCTCCAAACGAGAAATTTCCACACATTTGAAAAAATGACGCATGTCGAGTTGTTTTACCAACCTCATCGATATCAAGGGTGCGAACACACTTTTGCACCGATGTTGCGCGCTTAAATGGCGGGGTAACTTCACCTAAGAAATACGGTTTAAAGGGCACCATGCCAGCGTTGACTAACAATAAGTTTGGATCATCAGCAATCAAGGATGCCGAAGGAACAACGGTATGCGTTAACCCTTGTCGGTTATCTGATTCAAAGAAGCGCAGCCAGCGCGCACGGATCTCGGCGGATTCCACAGCGTGAGATTACTCAGCCTTCTTCTTGGCGCGAGCCTTCTTGGCAGAAGCGGCAGATAGGAGGGCTCCTGCAACTTTTACTGCTGAACCGTTCTTACTCAAAAATGAATGTGTGGCATCGTTGACCTTGTCGGAGAGATCTTCAGCATTTTTCGTGATGCGATTAAGGCTCTTCAACGGGCCATTAACTAGCGAGACAGTCGTATGAACTTCCTCAATCAGCGGAGCTGTCTCATCTGTTAATGACTTGAGCGAAACTTTGGCCTCATCGATGAAACGGCCAACTCGAATGACTACATAACTAATTGCTACGGCGATAATGAGCAAGCCGCAGCTTGCGATTATCGTTGCGATTCCTCCAGGACCCATAGGACTAGCCTACCTGAGGTCCAGTCTTGGGGGCGCCATCAATGCCGCTCTCTTTTCGTTGGGCTGGAGTAATTGGAGTTGGAGCACCCGTTAATGGATCACCGCCACTAGCAGTCTTAGGAAATGCGATTACCTCACGAATTGAATCTGAACCAGTAAGCAAGGCGCAGACGCGATCTAATCCAAGTGCGATTCCACCGTGTGGAGGAGGCCCGTAGTTGAAAGCTTCAAGTAGAAATCCAAACTTACTTGCAGCTTCTTCATCGCTTAAGCCAATGACACGGAAGACATCCTTTTGAATATTTCGATCGTGAATTCTTATAGAACCCCCACCAAGTTCAGTGCCATTCAAAACAATGTCGTAGGCATAAGCAAGTGCGTTGGCAGGATCTGTTGCAAAACTCGTTGCGAACTCTGGTTTGGGTCCCGTAAATGGATGGTGAACTGCAGTCCAACCACCATTATCCGTTGGTTCAAACATAGGCGCATCCACAACCCACAAGAACTCCCACTTACCTGGCGGGATTAAACCGCATCGCTTTCCAACCTCAAGGCGTACAGCGCCCAATAAATTCTGTGATGCGACTCTTTCACCAGCAGCAAAAAATATTGCATCTCCCGGTGTTGCACCTGTTGCAGCTGCGATTCCAGCACATTCAGATTCAGAGAGATTTTTTGCTACTGGTCCACCCAATGTTCCGTCGTCATTAACCAAAATATATGCAAGCCCCTTAGCACCACGAGCCTTGGCCCAGTCTTGCCATGCATCGAGTTCACGTCGAGGCGATGATGCGCCC
>CAIXPV010000166.1 GCA_903921405.1 uncultured Actinomycetes bacterium | reverse complement strand
GTAAAAGCTGGACTGCCTATGAAGGATGCGCTGCAGTCAGGAACTGCGGTGGGTATTGCAACTGGCGCAGTGATTCCAGTTAATACATTGGGAGTTATTCGTTGGGAGTTAGCGCAAGTTAATGGGCTAGTTCTTGAAGGTGAAGTAGTTGCAGATCAAGATATTCGCCCAGCAGCACATGAGTGCATGACGGGAGACATACTTATCAGCGCTGGAACGGTTCTGAGTCCGGCAATGATCGGCTTACTTGCAGCTGCTGGCTTAGATAGCGTGCAGGTTGTCAGAAAACCGAAAGTTGCACTTGTCTTACTTGGTGATGAAATTCAACTGACCGGAATCCCCAGTGAAGGATTAGTGCGTGATGCACTTGGTCCACAACTTCCGGGGTGGTTAGAAAAACTTGGATGTGAAATTGATAGTACTCACTATATTTCTGATGAGCTTGACCTTGTTGTTCAAGCACTTAAGAAAGCATGCGAAAGCGCCGACATAATTATTACAACTGGTGGTACAGCACAGGGTCCGCGTGATTACTTACATAACGCCTTAGCTCACGTTAATGCCAATATTTTGGTCGATACAGTGGCAGTGCGTCCAGGCCATCCCATGTTATTAGCAGACATTGACGGTCATGCTCTTTTTGGTTTACCCGGTAACCCGCAATCGGCAATCGTTGCACTTATATCCTTGGGTCAACCAGTAATTGATTCGATGCTTGGAAAATCTCAACAACAGTTACACAATGTAAAGACTCATGACGAGTTAACTGCGCCTCCAGAGTTCACGCGACTAATTATTGGCAATGTGATTAATGGAGAGTTTCATGTCGCCCCATACCTAGGCTCGGCGATGTTGCGCGGTTTAGCTCAATCCACTGGCTTTGCAGTTGTCACAACAAGGCTCACGAGCCCTGGCCAAAGCGTTCGTTGGCTATCACTGCCGTAGGCAATTAGAATCCACGGCATGAGTGATGAATTAACGCACCTAAATAATCAAGGACAGGCCAATATGGTCGATGTCACTGGCCGTGATGTCACGGTTCGTACTGCACATACGTCAGCGAAAGTTAATTTGTCCGCCCACGTTGTAGCCCTTCTGCGCGATGGAAGTACTCCCAAGGGTGATGTCTTATCTACTGCGCGCATTGCAGGAATCTTGGCTGCTAAGAAAACTAGCGATTTAATTCCGCTGTGCCATCCGATTGCAATCAATAAGATCTCAATTGACTTGCAGATTACGGATTCTGGTGTTGGTATAAATGCAGAAGTGGTCACTTCAGATCGAACAGGTGTAGAGATGGAAGCCCTTACTGCAGTGAGTGTGGCTGGTTTAACTATTATCGATATGGTTAAAGCACTAGATCCACTTGCTGCAATCACCGACATTCGCGTTGATTCAAAATCTGGCGGAAAGAACGGCGATTGGAAGCGCGCGTGAATCAGCGCAGTGCAGTTGTTATTACGGCCAGCAACCGAGCCTCACAGGGTGTTTACTCTGATCTCAGCGGGGCCAGCTTACGCAGCGGCCTAACGGCACTGGGATATTTAACATCTGAGCCAGTCATTGTCTGCGATGATGTGGAGGCCATAAGTCAAGAGATTATTAAGGCACTTGCACAAAAGGTTCG
The DNA here is from genome assembly GCA_903921405.1 of uncultured Actinomycetes bacterium. GTDB lineage: Bacteria > Actinomycetota > Actinomycetes > Nanopelagicales > Nanopelagicaceae > Planktophila. The sequence continues at coordinate 25,151 of CAIXPV010000166.1, read as the reverse complement.
CTTAATCGTTACGACGGGTGGGACTGGAGTTTCACCAACTGATGTCACGCCGGAAGCAACGGCACCATTTATTGAAAAATTGATACCAGGGTTTTCTGAAGCACTACGCGCATATTCGCGGGAAAAGGTACCCACTAGTGATTTAACTCGTGGCCTCGTTGGCACGTGTGCACAAACTCTGATTATTAATCTGCCAGGTTCTCAAGGCGCAGTTAAAGATGGTCTAGTTATTATTGAACGTTTAGCTGGGCATATTCTGGATCAATTAGATGGACTGGATCACTAATGGCACAGGTAGTCAGTGCAGTTGTTACTCCTGAAACAATTGATGTTTCGGCTTTAGTCACAATAGTCAGTGATCACAGTTGTGGCGCCGTTGTGACTTTCACCGGAGATGTTCGAAATCATGATGGTGGAAAATCAGTCAAGGATCTAACGTATGAAATCCACCCTTCGGCGCCCCAAGAGATTGTAAGAATTACGCAAGAAGTCAGTGAACAGTTCGATGTGGTTAAGGTCGCTGTGGCACACCGCTATGGGCAGATTCCAATCGGCCAGAGCGCCTTTGCGGTTGCAGTCTCGGCCCATCATCGTCAAAGCGCCTTTGATGCCTGCGAAGCTCTAGTCAATGCCGTCAAAGCCCAACTGCCAATTTGGAAGCACCAAGTTTTTACTGATGGTAGCGATGAGTGGGTTAATACGGCATGAGCACTCTTATTGATACATATGGCCGCACACATCGTAATTTGCGAGTCTCACTCACCGATCGCTGTTCGCTGCGATGTACATATTGCATGCCACATGATTTTGCTGCATGGTTACCATCAGAAAATTTACTCACCACCGATGAGCTCTTATTGATTATCGACGTTGCAGTTGAACAAGGCGTTGATGAAGTTCGCTTAACTGGGGGAGAGCCTTTGCTGCGCCCTGACATAGTTGAAATTGTTGAACGCATCGCCGGTCTAACTAATGCTCCGCGATTGACGCTAACCACTAATGGAATTCGCTTGCCAGAATTAGCCGCACCTTTAGCTAAGGCTGGATTAAATCGCATTAACGTCAGTCTTGACACATTGAGTCGCGAGCGATTTAAAACTCTCACCTATCGTGATCGCTTTGATGATGTAATACATGGACTTGAAGCTGCCAATAAAGCTGGCCTATATCCAATAAAAGTTAATTCGGTTTTACTCAAAGATATTAATGATGATGAAGCACCAGCGCTTTTGAAGTGGGCACTTGCAAATAAATACTCACTTCGCTTCATCGAACAAATGCCTCTCGATGCCGGTGGGATTTGGGATCGAGCTACTTTGATTACCGCCGATGAAATCTATGCGTCATTGTCGAAAGACTACGAACTAACTCCAGTAGATGGCCGTGGCTCTTCTCCTGCCGAGGAGTTCTATATCAACGGTACGCAAGCCACAGTAGGAATCATCGGTAGCGTGACACGTCCATTTTGTGGGGCATGCGATCGAATCCGATTGACATCTGATGGCCAACTTCGTTCTTGCCTATTTTCTATTACAGAGACTGATGTTCGAAGCGTTCTGCGCGATACATCTAAGAGTTCGGCTCAAGTCCGTGAAGAAATTGCAACCCGCTTTCAAAAGACGGTATTAGCCAAACTTCCTGGCCATGGAATCAATGATCCAAGTTTTATTGCCCCACCACGTCCTATGTCTGCAATTGGTGGTTAGCCACCAGCAAAGCGTGGCAGTACGTCTATAACACTGCCGTTTTCTACAAAGATATCGTGATCGTGAACTGCAACTGAATCCACCAGAAAACTGCACTGTGATACAACATGTGCCAGGGCAGGGTTAGAAATACATTCTGATTCCAGGATCGATCTGAGTGTCGACGGCTCACACGTTGCAGACTCAGCACCGGCGGCAGCACGAGCTGCAGCAAAATAGCGAACTTCTACACCGTTCTTCATGTATGCATTGTATGGTTAGGCCATGCTCGAGTACATCGTCATCTTCCTTGTTGGAATCCTCGTAGGGGCAATCAATGGATTGGCAGGCGGTGGCTCTGTAATCTCTTATCCAGTTTTGTTGGCAACGGGGATGTCACCAGTCAGCGCGGCAATATCAAATGCCTTAGGTGTGACGCCGGCAAATTTCTTTGCTTTAATCTCAGTTCGCCACCAGTTGCGTGAGTTTTTTCATGAGTATAAAAAACTTATCTATATTTCTATAGTTGGCTCAACTACTGGTGCATTTCTCTTATTAAACGTACCTCCAGGGGTCTTTGAAAAGATGGTGCCCTTCCTACTTCTCTTTGCAAGCTTTTCATTTCTTATAAAGGCCAAACCCATTCGCGGTGCTCGCCATGATCTGATCGAAAAGTTTGGAATTGCTTTAAGTGGGCTCTACTGCGGATACTTTGGTCCAGGTCAGGGAGTAATAGTTCTGGCCGTCTTGGCACGCGATATCCGTCGGGACCCCAAGAGACTCAATACGGCCAAGAACTTTGTTGTGGGTTGTACGTCGTTAGTCTCCAACATCGTCTATATCTTCAGCGGTCGGGCAGTCTGGCCAGCGGTGATATCCCTCTTGGTGGGCGCCAGTATTGGTGGAACGTACGGGGGGCGATATGCCGCCCATATGCCAGCGGCGCTGTACCGCGCTCTCATCACAACCGTTGGCTTTGGCGCCTCAGCCTGGCTCTTTTGGAAGTACTACCTGGCCTAGGAGCGTCTATATCAATCTGTATATGACTGATATATCATCTTTTCCGTGAGCCAGGCTATCCATATCTTGAGTCGAGAATCGACCTCTTTGTCGGAGGAGGCATATAGCCGTATTCGATCGATGATCATCACATTAGAGCTGGTGCCCGGGTCGCTGATTAGTGAGAGCGTTTTAATGGCCAAGCTGGGCTTTGGTCGAACACCGATACGTGAAGCTCTGCGCTCGCTGGCTAATGAAAAATTGGTAGAGGTTTATCCACGCCGAGGAATGTTTGTATCTAGCGTGGATGTACAAAATCTTTCTGCACTCTCTGAAATCCGCGCAGTTCTTGAAATCAAAGCCGCTGAATTAGCCGCTGAGCGATCTACGCCCGCTGATCACGTGATTACAAAGGCTTTAATTACAGAGATCACAGCAATAAAAGGTGATGTTGATATGGCTACTTTGATCGGATTAGATCAAAGAATTCATCACCATATCTATCAATGCACACACAATGACTTTCTAGCATCTGCCCTTGATAACTATTACGCCCATGCGTTGCGAATCTGGTTCTTGGCCCTAGATCGAGTTGCAGGTTTAGCCGAAGCCATTATTGAACACCGAGCACTTTTAGAGGCAATTTCAAGCAGTGATTCAAAAGCGGCAGGCAAAGCTATGCGCGATCACGTAGAAGGATTTGAAACATCGATTCGTAAATCTTTATAACCACCACTACAAGAACGAGGACAAGAGATATGAGTAAGTTACCTGCAAAGGCAAAGTGCGTAGTAATTGGCGCTGGTATCGTCGGCAACGGCATGGTTTATCACCTTGCTAAATTAGGCTGGAAAGATATCGTCCAGATCGATAAAGGTCCTTTACCTAACCCTGGTGGATCAACTGGCCACGCATCTAACTTTATCTTTCCTGTCGATCACTCAAAAGAGATGACCGCAATCACCGCTGAAAGTATGCGTCAGTACAAAGAGTGGGGAACATTTACTGAAACTGGTGGAATTGAAGTTGCCCGTACACAAGAACGCATGCAAGAACTTGCACGAAGAATTACATCGGCCAAGTCATGGGGAGTCGATGGTGGTCAAATCCTCACGCCAGCCGAAGTTAAAGAGTTGGTGCCTTATATCGATGAGACAGTCATTGTCGGCGGGTATTACCAGCCAACAGTAGGCGTGGTTGACTCACTTCGTACAGGCACATTGATGCGTGAGGCTGCAACCGAAATGGGTGCATCACAATCCTTTGCAAATATTGAAGTTCTAGATATCACTGTTGCAAATGGACGTGTTACTAGCGTTGTTACAGACCAAGGAACTATTGAAGCTGACTACGTTGTTATTGCAACTGGCTGCTGGTCACCAAAGCTCGCGGCAATGGCCGGTGCGCATATCCCGCTCACTCCTGCGGTGCACCAGATGAAAGATATTGGTCCAGTGCCATTCTTTGCTGGAGCTAAAGGTGATATTGAATGGCCAATCGTTCGCGATATGGATGTATTTATGTATGAGCGCCAACATGGAACTGGTCTAGAAATTGGATCCTATGCTCATCGTCCAATTCTTTACACACCCGATGATTTACCATCAAATGCAACGGCGGCACTTTCTCCAACTGAGTTCGCTTTCACACAAGCTGATTTTGATATTCAAGATGAGCACGCCTATGAATTAATGCCTTCGATAGTTGGCGATGAAAATGTTCGTGAAAAGTATGCAATCAACGGAATTCTTTCTTACACACCAGATGGAATGCCAATACTTGGAGAGACTCCAGAAGTTAAAGGTTTGTGGTCAGTTGCTGCAGTCTGGATCAAGGAAGGCCCTGGTACTGCAAAGTCTGTTGCAGAATGGATGGTCCTCGGAGATTCAGAGATTGATCTGCACTCTTCAAATATTGCGCGCTTCCACGAACACCAAAAAGCACAGTTCCATATTAAGTCTCGCGTAGATGAGAGCTTTAATAAGACGTACGGAATTGTTCACCCTCTTGAGCAGTATGGATCTAACCGTAATGTTCGTCTTTCTCCGTTCTATGACGCCGAGAAAGAGTTAGGCGCAGTCTTCTATGAAACCGCTGGATGGGAACGTCCATTCTGGTATGACTGCAACAAGGGATTGGTCCAGAAGTTTGGCGACAAGGTCATGCCTCGAGCTGCTGAATGGGAATCACGGTGGTGGTCTCCGATTATCAATGCAGAGCACCTTCAAATGCGTGAGAGTGCCGGCATCGTTGATTTATCTGCCTTTACTCTCTTTGACATAACAGGGCCATCGGCTTTGGCAGTTGTTCAAAAAGCGGCACTGCGCCAGATGGATGTTGCAATCGGCCGCGTTGTTTACACGCCAGTACTTGGCCCTAATGGGGGATTCAAGTCCGATTTAACCATTATGCGCCTTGATACCAATCACTTCCGTGTTGTTACTGGTGGCGCACATGGCATGGCCGATAAAAAATGGTTTAGCGATCTATTACCGGCAGATGGGTCAGCGCAAATTTTTGACTTAACCTCTAGTTATACAACTGTCGGAGTATGGGGACCTAAGGCTCGGGAAATTATTCAAGCTATTACTGACACCGATATGAGCAAGGATGCCTTTAAGTTCAGCACGTGCAAGGTAATTGAAGTTGGACCACTTCGCGTGCTTGCTTCACGAATCTCCTATGTCGGAGATCTAGGTTGGGAGTTCTATATTCCAATCGAGCAAGGTGCAAAGTTATGGCAGATGTTGTGGGAGTCAGGCAAAAAGCACGAGATGATTCCAGTTGGAATCGGTGTTTATGGAACAACTGGGCGACTGGAAAAATCTTACCGAGCTTATGGGCCAGAGTTAGAGACAGAATACAACGTAGTTGAAGCTGGTATGCAGTCTCCAAAACTTAAAGAAGCAGACTTTATTGGAAAAGATGCACATGTTAAGCATCGTAGTGAAACTCCAGTTACTGTGCTGTGCACACTTTTTGTTGATGACCATACATCCTCAACTGGAGTCAACCGCTACATGATGGGTAATGAACCCATCTTGACACTGGATAAGCAACCAATTGTCGATTCACATGGACGGCGATCATATGTAACAAGTGCGGGTTCTGCGCCCTCACTTGGCAAGCACATATTAATGACGTACTTACCAACTGAATTAGCTGTTGCTGGCAATAAGTTCATTGTTGAATATCTTGGCGAGCACTATCCATGTTCAGTCGCTCAAGTAGGTGCTACACCTGTATTTGACGCCACAAACGAACGGATCCTTGCATAATGGATGTACTTGTCTGCTTGAAACGCGTGCCACTTGCTGGAGGCACGCTCATCTTGACGCCTGACTCTCGGGATATTGAAACTAAGCATTTGGGTTTTGGTATTAGCCCACATGAAGAAAATGCTGTCGAGGCGGGTGTGCAGTTAGTAGAGCAAATGGGTGGCACTCTAACTTTGCTCACCCTCGGACCAAGTGATGCCGAAGAGCAACTTCGATCACAGTTAGCAATTGGTGCGACGCGAGCAGTACTAATCGAGACCGATGGACAGGAATGGGATCCACAAGGAACTGCAGCAGCATTAGTTGATGCAATCAATGCAGAAGAGACTAAGTTCGACTTAATTATCTTTGGCGCTGAATCTGCAGATAGCGCTGGATACCAGATTCATATTCGTGTAGCTCATGCGCTTAATCGTCCAATTGTTACCAATGTTAAGTCTATGAAAATAGAGAATGGAATCGCTAGTTGTGAACGCGTTGTTGCACAAGGCCGCGAACATTATGAGGCTCCGCTACCTGCAATTGTTACTGTCCGCGATGGGTTAAATATTCCTCGCTATCCATCGGTACCTGGACGTATGCAGGCACGCAAGAAGATAGTTGATATGAAGAAAGCCGAGCCACGGGTTCCTAAGCTAGAGAAAGTTACTTTGGCGCTGGCTCCTTCTAAAGATAAGGGTGCTGAAATTCTTGGAAAAGGCGCAGATGCTGTTCCTGCTTTAGTTGATGTCTTGAAGCAGATTGGAGCCTTCTAATGATTTTAGTTTTAATCGATCATGATCGCGGCGAAATCGACGCGCTATCTCTTCGCGCTCTTACCGCAGCGCGCAAACTTGGCCAAGATGTCGAGGCCGTAGTTATTGGTAATGATGGTGCATCTTTAGCCGCTATCGCCGGTGAATTCGGGGCAAAGGTATTACACGTTGCAACGCATGCTGCAATTACCGACTACACGCCAATGGCCTCGGGCCGAGCACTTGCAAACCTTGTAGAAAAACTCAAGCCTGCCGCGGTATTAGCTGCAGGTAGCCCACGAGGAAATGAGCAGTTAGCCCATTTAGCTGCATTCTTAGATATTCCTATGGCCGCAGAGTGTTCAGAGATAACTCTGGGTTCACCTCACCACGTTCTGCGTGCGCGTTGGGCTGGAAATCTCATTGAATCTGCCAATGTTCACTCCGACTTATTGGTTGCAACAGTATTGAGTTTTTCAGTCGAGCCCGAATCAATCAATGGGGCACCAGCATCTGTCTCGAACTTTGAGCCAGCTCTAGAACCTGCAGATTCAGTTGTAAAGATATTAAGTCGCGATGCTGGTGAATCAAAGGGTGGTGTGACCTTAAGTGATGCCAAGGTTATTGTCTCTGGCGGTCGCGGAGTAGGAGGACCAGATGGCTTTGGTAATTTAGAAGAGCTTGCTGCTCTCTTAGGCGGCACTGTTGGTTGTTCTCGAGTAGTAACAAGTTCAGGGTGGCGTCCGCATGCCGAGCAAGTGGGACAGACAGGTACAAAGGTTGCACCGGATCTCTACATCGCTGCGGGAATATCAGGTGCGATGCAACATATTGCCGGAATGAAAAACAGTAAGACAATCGTGGTCATTAATACAGATCCAGAGGCTCCTATTTTACGTTATGCCGATTACGCAATCATCGGAGATTTACACCAAGTTATACCCGCGCTCACAAGCGCCATACGCCAGGCAAAGGGATAAAAATGTCAGATATCGAAATCGCACAAGCTGCAACTATGAAGCCAGTTAATGAGATTGGCGCATCACTCGGCATCGATGTTGAACACTTAGAGGCCTACGGAAAATACAAGGCAAAGGTAAATCTGAAGTATCTAACTGCTCTGCCTGAGCGCAAAGGATCTAAACTGATTTTAGTAACGGCGATTAGCCCAACACCTGCAGGTGAAGGAAAGACAACAACAACTGTTGGCTTAGGTGATGCACTTCGCCACATCGGTAAAAATGCAATGATCGCGCTTCGCGAACCTTCCCTTGGACCAGTCTTTGGAATGAAGGGCGGAGCAGCAGGCGGCGGTTATGCCCAAGTAGTACCAATGGAGGATATTAACCTGCATTTTACTGGCGACTTCAACGCAATCGCCCTAGCAAATAACTTACTAGCAGCCCTTGTCGATAACCATATTCATCATGGTAATGAGTTAGCTATAGATATTCGCCGTGTTACCTGGAAGCGCGTTATGGATATGAATGACCGTGCACTGCGCGAGATCATTCAATCTATTGGTGGCGTCGGAAATGGTTACCCACGTAGCGATGGCTTTGACATCGTTGTTGCATCAGAGATCATGGCTATCTTCTGCTTAGCGACTTCTATTGAAGATCTCAAAGAAAAGATTGGCAAGATTGTTGTCGGCTATAAGCGCGATAAGACCCCGGTTCTTGCAAGCGAACTCAATGCACAGGGTGCAATGACTGTCATTCTCAAAGATGCATTCCAACCTAACTTAGTTCAGACACTTGAAAATACACCGGCCTTTATTCATGGCGGTCCATTTGCCAATATTGCTCATGGCTGCAACTCAGTCGTTGCAACAACGTCGGCAATGAAGTTAGCTGACTATGTTGTTACTGAGGCTGGCTTTGGTGCCGATCTAGGTGCTGAAAAATTCATTGACATCAAGTGCCGTAAATCAGGGTTGCGTCCTTCAGCCTGTGTCCTTGTGGCAACGATTCGCGCTATTAAGTATCACGGTGGTGCAGATCTAAAAACTATTACCGATGAGAATCTGCCGGCACTTGAAGCTGGAATGGTAAATCTCGAGCGTCATATTCACAACATAAAGAATGTCTACAACTTGCCATTGGTTGTCTCGATTAATAACTTCACAAGCGATACTGCAGCTGAAGTTGAACTACTACGCACCCGAGTCGAAGCTCTTGGTGTGAAGATTGTTCTAGCTACTCATTGGGCCGATGGTGGCAAAGGCGCTGCGGATTTGGCGCATGCCGTTGTAGAGCTGTGTGAGCAGCCAGACCAGATGACCTTTGTCTATGAAGATGATCAAAGATTGTGGGAGAAAATTACCGCTGTTGCGACAAAGATTTACGGTGCTAAAGAGGTCACGGCCGATGCCAAGGTGCGCCTGAAGCTCAAAGAGCTAGAAGCTGCGGGTTATGGCCATTTCCCAATCTGTGTGGCTAAAACTCAGTACTCTTTTAGCACTGATGCTGCACTTCGCGGAGCTCCATCGGGTCATTCGCTCAATATTCGCGAAGTCAAACTCTCGGCAGGCGCAGAATTTATCGTCATGATCTGCGGCGAGATTATGACAATGCCTGGTCTTCCCAAAGTTCCAGCTGCTGAACGCATTGATTACATTGATGGAAAGGTCGTAGGTCTTTTCTAATGAAGTATTCGCCATGGTCACAGGATGCAGCACGACTGCTTCTTGCGACCCTGCGCGATGAAAAGGGGCCAGTATTAATGGCGCTGCAGTTGATGCAAAAAGAGTTTGGCTATGTGGATCCAGCATGTGTTCCTTTAATTGCGAACTACTTTAATAAATCACGCGCCGACGTACATGGTGTTCTCACTTTTTATCATGATCTTCGTACAACCCCACCAGGTGAGCATCAGATTTCAATCTGTGTCGCAGAAGCCTGCCAAGCAGTTGGTGCCAGAGCTTTGGAAAAAGAAGCTAAAGCACAGTTTGGTGCTGAGGTAACTGATAGTTATTGCTTTGGTAACTGTGCACTAGGACCTGCAGTTATGGTCGATGGCACTTTGATTGGGCGAGCAACGCTGGCCAAAATTGAGAAGGCACGATCATGAGAGTCTTTGTACCGGGGGACAGTGCCGCTATCTCTATTGGCGCAGATGAAGTTGCAGCAAGAATTTCAAAGTTAGATCCAACAGTCACCATTGTCCGTAATGGATCACGCGGTGCACTGTGGTTAGAAACTCTTGTTGAAGTTGATACTGATAGCGGGCGCATTGCCTACGGTCCAGTGATGCCAGATGATGTGCAATCACTCTTTGACGCGGATTTTCTTAAGGGCGGTGCTCATCCACTGGCTCTAGGTAAGACCGATGACATCGAGTGGCTAGCTTCGCAAGAACGTGTGACTTTTGCCCGCGTTGGAATCATCGACCCTCTTTCACTTGATGAGTATCGCCAGCATGGAGGTTTAGTAGGTTTGAAAAGCGCACTGGGATTAACTAGTGAGGCCATCATCAATGAAGTAACGCAGTCAGGCCTTCGCGGGCGTGGCGGAGCTGGCTTTCCAGCCGGTATCAAGTGGAAAACTGTGGCCCAAACGAACTCAGCCCAGAAATATATTTGCTGCAACGCCGATGAGGGTGACAGTGGAACATTTGCTGATCGCATGCTGATCGAAGGCGATCCATTCACACTTATTGAGGGTATGACGATTGCCGCGATAGCAGTTGGTGCGACTCAAGGAATTGTTTATTTACGTTCTGAATACCCACACGCAATCTCTATTTTGCAGAATGCAATTGAGATTGCCAGAGAGTTTGGTTGGCTTGGAGACCGTGTTTTAGATAGCACGCATTCATTTGATATTCAGATACGTGTTGGAGCAGGCTCCTACGTCTGCGGTGAAGAAACGGCGATGCTCGAGAGCATTGAAGGCAAACGAGGAGTTGTCCGAGCCAAGCCACCGTTGCCGGCCATCGAAGGCCTCTTTGGACAACCAACCGTTATCAACAATGTTCTTACTTTATCTACGGTGCCAATGGTGATAGCACAAGGCGCAGCTGCCTATAAAGCTCGCGGTGTTGGCAGGTCTCTCGGTACCCAGGTCTTTCAATTAGGTGGCAATATCGCACGCGGCGGAATAGTCGAAAAGGCTTTTGGAGTAACTCTCAAAGAGTTACTTGACACATATGGTGCAGGCACATTAAGTGGAAAACCATTTAGAGCAGTACAAATCGGGGGACCGTTAGGGGCTTATTTTTCTACCCAACAGTTAGAGACTTCAATGGACTATGAGTCTCTTATTGCTGCCGGTGGAATGCTAGGTCATGGCGGAGTTGTTGTCTTTGATGATTCAGTTGACTTAGCTGTCCAGGCAAAGTTTGCCATGGAGTTTTGCGCTATCGAATCCTGCGGCAAGTGCACACCATGTCGCATTGGATCAACGCGTGGTGCCGAGACTATCGATTTGATTATTAAAGGTGTACGAGTTGATGAGAATAAGAAGCTGTTGTTGGATCTTTGCGAAGTGATGACCGATGGCTCGTTATGTGCCATGGGTGGATTAACCCCAATGCCAGTTAAAAGCGCGATGGTTAATTTCCCGTCGGATTTCTTAGGAGCTGCCAAATGACGATGATATTTGAACCTGATTTCGGTACACCGGCTAGCGAAAAGAGCCAGGTGGTTAGCCTTGAGATCGATGGCAAGGCAATAACGGTGGCTGCAGATACATCGATTATGCGCGCAGCACTTGTTGCAGGGATAGATATTCCAAAGCTTTGTTCAACTGATCGGCTTAAGGCTTTTGGATCATGTCGACTATGTGTTATTCAAGTTGATGGGCGCAATGGAACCCCATCCTCATGCACCACGCCAGTTGCCGAGGGCATGAAGGTGTCAACACAGTCAGAGAAACTGGACCGTATTCGCAAAGGTGTTATGGAGTTGTATTTATCTGATCACCCTGCAGAGTGCGCCACGGGGGATGAGTGTGAAGTACACGGGGTTGCCAAGAAGATCGGAATCACAACAAGTCGATATGCAAAAGGTGAATCTCATTTAGATTTGAAAAAAGATGAATCCAACCCTTACTTCACCTTTGATTCTACCGAGTGCATTGTTTGCAATAGATGCGTTCGTGCATGCGATGAAGTTCAAGGAACCTTTGCTTTAACTATTGAGAATCGTGGATTCGAAGCACGAGTTTCATCATCGGGCACATCATTTATTGAGAGTGAATGTGTGTCCTGTGGTGCTTGTGTGCAGGCATGCCCAACAGGAGCTTTGACTGAAAAAACTCTATTGACTATTGGTGCACCTACCTCCTCCGTTATCACAACGTGTGCTTACTGCGGTGTTGGTTGCTCCTTTAAGGCTGAAATGCGCGGAGACCAATTAGTCCGAATGGTGCCATTTAAAGAGGGCGGCGCGAATGAAGGCCATTCATGCGTAAAGGGCCGTTTTGCTTATGGCTATGCGACACATAGTGATCGCATAACAAAACCAATGATTCGCAACGATATTACCGAAGCATGGAGAGAAGTAACGTGGGAAGAAGCGATTTCTTTTGCTGCTGATGGGCTTAAGAAAATCCAGTCAGAGTCTGGGCGTAATGCGATTGGCGGAATTACATCTTCGCGCTGCACAAATGAAGAAGTCTATGTTGTTCAAAAGATGGTACGGGCAGCCTTTGCTAATAACAACGTAGATACCTGCGCACGCGTGTGCCATTCACCTACTGGGTATGGCTTAGGTCAGGCTTTCGGAACATCAGCTGGAACCCAAGACTTTGAATCAGTCGAACATAGTGATGTGATTATGTTGATCGGAGCCAATCCAACCTCGGCACACCCAGTTTTTGCCTCTCGTATGAAGCAGGCGATTCGCAAGGGCGCACAGCTCATTGTTGTCGATCCGCGCGTGATTCCACTGGTCAGAACACCCGGAGTAAGTGCTACCCATCACTTGCAGTTAATGCCAGGTACAAACGTTGCCGTAATAAATGCTTTGGCACATGTCATAGTTACTGAAGGCTTAGTCAAGCGTGATTTTGTTGATGCACGGTGTGAAGAGAAATCATTTAAGGATTGGGAAGCATTTATTTCATTACCTGAGAACTCACCTGAAGCGCTAGAAGCATCTTCACGTGTGCCAGCAGATGAGATTCGTAAAGCCGCTCGTTTGTTTGCATCGGTTCCAAACGCGTCAATTTATTATGGGCTTGGCGTTACAGAACATAGCCAAGGTTCAACCATGGTGATGGGAATCGCTAACCTGGCAATGGTTACCGGAAACATAGGACGCAAAGGGGTGGGAGTAAATCCACTTCGCGGTCAAAATAACGTTCAAGGCTCGTGCGATATGGGTTCATTCCCCCATGAATTACCGGGTTATCGACATATTTCAAATCCTGACACACGCAAAATCTTTAACGATAAGTGGGGTGTCACTTTAGATGCTGAACCCGGAATGCGAATTCCTAATATGTTTGATGCTGCATTAGCTGGCGAATATCGCGGAATTTATGTTCAAGGTGAAGATATTGCACAATCAGATCCCAATACTTCTCATGTCCATGCCGCCTTACGAGCAATGGATATGGTAATTGTTCAAGATTTATTCCTCAACGAGACTTCAAAGTTTGCACATGTCTTCTTGCCTGGAACATCGTTCTTAGAAAAAGATGGAACCTTTACTAATGCCGAGCGCCGTATTAACCGTGTTCGCCCAGTAATGAAATCTCCCACTGGCAAGAGCGAATACGAAGTTACGTGTGATTTGGCAACTGCCATGGGATATCCAATGTCCTATGAAAATGGTGCGGCAATCATGGACGAGATCGCTGCCACGACTCCTACTTTTTCTGGTGTTTCATTCAAGAAATTGGATGAAGTAGGCAGTGTGCAATGGCCATGTAATGATGCCAACCCAGATGGAACACCAATGATGCACGTTGAGACGTTTATGCGTGGTTTGGGTCAATTTATGCGCACGCCTTATGTAGCCACCGATGAAAAGGCGAACCGCAAATTTCCACTACTTCTGACTACTGGCCGCGTTTTGAGCCAGTACAACGTAGGTGCCCAAACTCGACGCACCGCCAATAACATTTGGCACGCTGAAGATATTTTAGATCTACATGAGTCAGATGCCCAGATGCGTGGAATCGCCGATGGTTCGTGGGTCAAACTCTCAAGCCGCGTTGGCGAAACAATTATGCGTGCACGAATTACCGATGAAGTACCAGCTGGTGTCGTGTACACAACTTTCCACTTCCCAGAAAGTGGCGCAAATGTAATCACCACTGATTTCTCAGATTGGGCGACTAACTGTCCTGAGTACAAAGTAACGGCTGTGGAGATTGCTCCGAGTGCTAAAGGACCGGGCGCAATGGTTGAAACCCATATTGAGGGAGACGTTCAATTACATTCAATAATACGGATGGCTAACCAGATTGCGGCCAATATTCCGGTAAGTGATGCGCCAGAAATTAAAGTTGCTCATCACATCGTTCAATTCTGGACTAAAACTATGATTGAGCGACTGCACAATGATGTTGATAAATCGAAGCTATCACCAATAGTGATTAAAGCTATGGAAGTGCTTCTAGTTACTCAGTAGCGCTTTCACTTGCTCACTTAATTGTCCATACCCCACATATTCAACTTCAAGGGGCAAATCTATTTCCTGTGCTGCAGCCAGCGCCAATGACTTCAGTTCATCCGTTGGCTGTTGTGCCAACCAAATGACACGCGAATAGTTCTTAAAATAGTCATCACGTAATTCAGGTCGCTTATGAAGGCCCAGTTCAACGATGACACTTCGATGGAAAGATTTAACGAGAAAATCGGTGAGAAAGTAGGTACCAGCATCAGAGGCCATGAGTTCTTCAATTCTTTTGGCACCTGCAAAGATGTCATAACAATGGTTACCGCCCAAACGTTTCACACCATGTGCTGCGATAACCGTATCTAGCGCCCCATACGTTCCACAATCGGCGTATGCAACAGCGCAGCTGGAATGCTTCTCTTTTATCTCATGCAAGAGAGCGTCAACTTCACCGGCGATCTTCTCTGGGCGGTTATGAAGCAAGGGCGGCAATGGATAAATAACTACATCCAGCCCATTGTCACTAACAATTTCGCTGATATGTGTAGCCAATGCACCGCACGCTACGATGCCGATACTCATACTGGGAAAGCTAAACGATCTACAAACTTGTCGTTAAAATCGGCGCGATCAGAGAGTTCAACATAGTTAATCTCTTCAAGGAGTGCATTCGCTCCATGGCGCTCTTGAGCAGATAGCAAAACCATTTTTGCGCCTTCACCGGCGACGTTACCGGCAGACATGATGCGCATAACCGAGAGCTTTGGTACAAGGCCAATCTTTATTGCCGATGCAGGGGATAAGTAAGAACCAAATGAACCGGCAAGAAGAACTTGTTGTATTTCAGATTCAGCAACACCGAACTCTTCAAGAAGTAGTGCCCATCCGGTGGCAATAGCGGCCTTAGCAAATTGAAGTTCGCGAACATCACGCTGAGTTAAAAAGACACAGTCGGTTAAATCACCAACTTCTTTGCTCCATGTTAAAACAAATACTCGCTCACCTTCACGCTCGAGCAAGCGATCGGCCAATGTAGGTGCAACTTTTTGTGCGACTTCATTGGTTACAAAGCGCCCTGAGTGGTCCAGCAAACCAACGCCAACAAGGGATGCACACGCATCGACTAATCCAGAGCCGCATATGCCAACGGCAGGTGCATCATCGATAGTCCCAATTATTAATTCACCATTAGTAATTTTTATCGTCTCAATTGCACCAGATGCCGCACGTACACCGCATTTGATACTTGCGGCTTCAAAGGCATGACCTGCAGGTGATGCAGTGGCCAAAATCTTTTCACCATCGCCTAAAACGATTTCACAGTTAGTGCCAACATCGATAAATAAGCGCAGACGCTTGTCGCGATCCATGCCAGATGCAAGCGCGCCAGCGATGATGTCTCCACCAACGTAGGCGCCAAGTGAGGGCAAAATAACGGCTTTAGCTCGCGGGTGAATCTCGATGCCAATTTCTGCGGCGTTAACATCTGGGAAATCGGCGGCGGCCATAATGAATGGTGCAACGCCTAAAGCCTCTGGATCTATGCCAAGTAATAAGTGATTCATCGTGGCATTGCCAGCAATGGCGATTTCATAGACATGTAAAGGATTAATTCCGGCTTCAATGCAGACTTCCTGAGTTAACTGATTCAAAGTCTCTTGTGCCAAGGAGCTCAATTTAGACAGAGCGTTGGGATCCAACATAGTTGCACTGATTCTGGTTATCACATCGGCGCCAAAAGGCTGCTGCTTATTGAGCATAGATTTAACGGCCAACGGTGCACCAGTATTGAGATCTAAAAGAGTTGCAACGACGGTAGTTGTTCCTAAGTCATAGGCGATGCCATAGCGAAATCCAGTGGTGTCGCCCGCTTCAATATCAATAAACTCTTGATCTACGAAGACTGCTGTAACTTTAAAGTTAGCAGCGCGTAATACTTGTGGAATATTTCGCATGGCAGCAAGTGATGCAGTTGCCTCAATGTCATCGATTGCATCGAACAAACGAACGATGTCGGTGCGTTGATCGTGCAAAGATGGCTCTTCCAGATCGACATAGCGCTTTTGCACGGCAGGACGCAAAATAACTTGTCGACCAACACCTACGGTTGCTGCTTTAGGGCGCGTGGTAAGTGGTGGAACATCGATTGAAATATCAGTACTTGTTCGCACCAGACATGCCAAACGCCAGCCTTGCTTAATCTCAGTTTCAGTGAATGCTCGAAAATCTAACTTCGAAGGTTCAACATCGCCATCGGTGATTAATATTTTGCACTTCTTGCAGGTGCCGTATCCGCCGCACGTTGAATCAATTGCAATTCCATTCCATGATGCTGCATCAAATGCACTGACACCAGTTGGGACGGTAATAGTCTTTTCAGATGCAACCGAGTTATCTTTTTCTAAGGATCTAAAGGCAAGTTTGACCCGCCCAGTACCATCATGCTGTGGCACTAGTGACGGATCGAGCTCCTTTTTACTAATAGTTAGTTTCCTTCAGCAGCTTTAGCTGCTTCCATTGCTCTAAAGCGTGTAATCCAGTTTGATCCCCATGGATCTAAGCCAAGTAACAAATCCGCTGCGCGTACAGATTCAACAATGAGCGGTGTACGTGAATCCATAACCGCACTTGTTAACCCATGTGACATTGCCGCAGGCAGAAATGCTGCGTTGAGGGCGTGACGGTAAGGAAGACCAAAGGAGATATTGGATGCGCCGAGGGTCATATTGAGGCCCCATTTTTCACGGATCAAATAGATGGTTTCTAGCGTAATTTTCACGGCTTCTGGATCTGCGCCAACTGTCATAGCCAGTGGGTCGATTACTAAATCCTCTAAAGGGATGCCATGTTTTTCAACGGCGCGAACAATTTTCTCAGTGATGATCATTCGCTCTGCAGCAGTTGCTGGAATCCCGGTTTCATCGTTAGGAAGAGCGATGATGGCCGCGCCATGTTTTTTAATAAGTGGCAAAACTAAATCCATGCGCTCATCTTCGCCGGTGACACTATTGACGAGTGCTTTACCTTGGTAGGTTTCAAGGCCAGCTTGTAGCGCCTCGATAATCGATGAGTCAATACAGATAGGTGTATCGGTGATGCTTTGAATCAAAGTTATTGCCTTGGCAAGCAAGGCTGGCTCATCGGTAAGTGGAACGCCCATGTTCACATCGAGGACATTTGCGCCACCAGCGATCTGGTCATGCACATCTTTTTCAATTGCAGACAGGTCACCCTCGCGAAGCTGTAGCTGGAATTTCTTACGGCCCGTTGGATTTATACGCTCACCAATAATACAAAATGGTTGATCATGACCAATTGTTACGGTCTGACCGGGTGAGGTGAGAACTGTATGCATTGTGTTATCCCTGTCTCTTTGGTGTTCTGCCTAGGTCGTTCATAAAAATAGCGAGCGTGTCATCATGTCTAAAATCAGTTATGTGCAGACCTCGGACACCAGGAAGTGTTAAGGCATGCTGTGCCAGCTCAAGAGTTAACTTATTGACCTCAACGCTGGGATCACTGGCGCTTTGAACACGTTTCAGAGTATCAACTGGAACGTCGATGCCGGGAACCTTATCATTGATAAAGCTCAAGCCCTTGGCGCCTTTCATTAAAACCACGGTTGGGATTAGCTTTAGGTCTGGTGCAACTTCTGCAACGCCTCTACAGAAAGCTTCAAGGCGATCAGGGTGGTAGCAAATCTGTAGTTGCAAGAATCTCGCACCTGCGCGGTGCTTCTTGAGAGCGCGCTGGATTCGATAATCACATGGGGGAGCGGCTGCGTTTTCAACTGCGCCGATATAGAAATCTGGGGCGGGATTGATCTTTCGCCCTGATAAGTACTGACCGGTGGCCATAATCCGGGCGATATTGATGGCTTGAGCGCTATCAACGTCAAAGACTCGTCTGGCCTCTGGCTCATCACCTGCAGTTACATCATCGCCGGTCAGCAGAGAGATATTTGTGATTCCATGAAGAGCTGCGCCCATCATGTCTGATTGAATCGCTAGTCGATTCTTATCACGACAGACAATCTGCATAATCGCTTCAAGTCCATGCATCTGCATTGCGATTGCCGTTGTTGTATTAGATGTGTGGGCGTGCGCTGCAGGATTATCAGTTGCGTTAACGGCATCAAACCATGGGGCTAATCGCGCAGCGTTTTTTTCTACGCTAACCATTCCGCCACCATCGATAGATGGGAATTCGGCAGTAAAGACTTGCTCTGACGTATTCTCTAACTTCTCACGCAGAATCGACATTAGTTTTCACCAACAGACCAACCAGCAGGAGTCTGCTGATCGCGTTTAGTTACTAAATTTACCCAAGAAGATGTTCCTTGTAGGCGCATGTCTACAGGTGGTCGAAGTTCGTTGTAATGCTCTTTCCATACCTTAGGAAGCGGCAATGAAACCGTTCGATCATATGCTTTAACCCAGATACATTGCATCTCAGGTTTTACTTCACAGTGTCCATTTTCACGTACACCACCACATGGACCATTGCGTAAAGTCTTTGGACATGTCATCGGACACGTCATTCCCGTTGAATGCAGAACACACTGTCCGCACATGCGGCAGTCCCATACAGGTTTCTTTACTGCATGTTCAACGAAAGGAAGAAGTTTCTTTAACATGATTTGATGTTATGCAGAGACCGCTGCACGCTTTTTAGCGATGAGATCCTTAGCTATTCGAACCGCAGTCGATGCATCGGCGGCGAAACCATCAGCGCCAACTACATCGGCATACTCCTGTGTTACTGGTGCGCCACCGACCATAATGATTACTTGATCGCGCAGTCCAGCCTTAGTAATTTCATGGATGTTGACCTTAAACATCGGCATTGTCGTTGTTAAGAAGGCTGACATTCCAACGATATCTGGCTTGTGCTCAAGGATTCCTGCAATAAATTTCTCGGGAGCAACCTGTACGCCAAGGTCGATAACGTTAAATCCAGCGCCTTCAAGCATGATATTGACTAAGTTTTTGCCGATATCGTGAACATCGCCTTTAACTGTGCCCATCAAGAATGTTCCAACAGTTTCAGCGCCAGTCTCTGCCAGCAGAGGGCGCAGCACATTGAGAGCACCTGACATTGCCTTACCCGAGATAAGCATCTCTGGTACAAAGAAATCTCCACGTTCAAAGCGTGCGCCAACTTCTTCAAGGGCTGGAATTAAAGCATCAAAGAGGATCGTGCTAGGTGTCATGCCATCGGCAATACCTTGATTAGTTAGCTCTAGAACTGCCGGAGCATTACCAACTAAAGTCTCGTCAAAGAGCGCTTTGATGATGTCGTCATGAGTCATGCTGCACCTATCTTTCCTTCATGGTTTGACTGGAGTGTGTGGATCTCTTCGATGATCAAATCACCGATCTTTGCTAAATCTTTCTGGGTCAATCGAGGCGACGGACCAGAAATCGAAATTGCACCAACAACGCGACCATCGTTCTCGCGAATCGGTGCTGCTACGGCAACTAAGCCATCTTCTAACTCATCGATAATTATTGCGTAACCCTTTTTGCGAACGCCTTCTAATTCAGCCAGCAAACGTGGCCTGGATGTAATTGTCTTAGAGGATAGTTTTTCTAGTCGACCCATGGGAATTGTTGCCACACCATAAGCCAACAGTATTTTACCAAGAGCCGATGCGTGATATGGAATTCGCTTGCCTACCCAATTTGTTGCACCTAATAAGTAATGTCCATCGACTTGATCGATTAGCTTCATCTCTCCATTACTTGATACCGCAAGGTTGGCAGTTTCTCCGGTGGCGTGAGCTAATTTTTCTAAGACCGAGTGCACACGCGCAACTAATACTGAGTCGTGATTTTGTGAACGCGCAAAGGTTGATAAGACTTCACCTGCAATAAAGGCACCGTTTCTATCTCTGCGTATAAGACCTTGACGTTCAAGTGCGCTTAACATGCGCGAGGTCGTGCTCTTAGGAATCTCGTGCGTACGTGAGAGCTCTGATAACAGTGGTGGGGTAGCAGATTCCAAAATATGAATAAGAAGTGCGCTGGCGCGATCAATTGCCTGCGTACCGGTGACTAGTTCACTCATCGCCCACCCCCTTCCATAGTGTTCCATAATATGGAACCACTGTTCCAATATCTAAGGGTATTCTCGCAGGTGTCCGGCGGTCAATAGGTACAAGGAGCATCACATGTTCGAGAATCGAATGCCCAGATATGAAATCTTAAGCCAAGAGTCGATGGCAACGCTGACTTTGGGATGGCGTCGCATTGTCTCTGAGATCGGCATTGAGTTCATGAGTCCGTGGGCCCTGGATGTTTTGCGTGATGCTGGGCAGACCGTAGAAGGCGACAACGTTAAGTTTGATCCAGATTGGATCCTTAAGCAGGTGGCGCTAGCGCCTAGCGAATTTAATCTTCGCGCAAGAAATCCTAAGAACAATGTTCATATCGGTGGCAACTCAATGGTCTTTGGTGGCGTCTATGGTCCACCATTTGTGCGCGAAGGCGATGTTCGCCGCGATGCCACTTTTAAGGACTACGAAAACTTTTGCAAGCTCGCTCAGTCCTACGACGCCTTAGATAGTGTGGGCGGAGTCGTCTGCGAACCAAATGATTTATCTCTAGATTCACGTCACTTAGATATGGCATATGCAGCGGCAACTCTGACCGATAAGTTCTTTATGGGAAATGTCGTGACTGCTGAGAACGCTAAAGATGTCATCCGGATGGCAGAAATCATTCACGGTGGTCGCGCTGCAATTGAAGAGACACCAGCACTGATCTCTCTCATTAACTGCAACTCACCATTGCGCTGGGATGATCGCATGTTGGACTCTCTCCGCGAATATGTTTTAGCTGGACAACCAGTTGTTGTCACACCATTCTTACTGATGGGTGCGATGAGTCCAGTAACGATTCCTGCAACGTTAGCCCAACAAATCGCTGAGGCATTAACTGGAATTGCGCTCGCACAAACACTCAACCCAGGATGCCCAATTGTCTTCGGATCATTTTTATCCAATATCGATATGCAATCTGGATCACCACAATTTGGTACACCTGAATCAGGAATCGGCCTGCTGTGTACTGGTCAAATTGCGCGCAGTTTTAACTTGCCATTTCGTGGCGGTGGCGGCTTGAACTCATCACAAACTGTTGATGCACAATCGGCGTATCAATCGATGATGACCATGATGCCAACATTCTTATCTGGAACTAACTGGGTCATGCACACCGCTGGCTGGTTAGAGGGTGGGCTAGTTTCTTGTTATGAGAAGTTCATTCTCGACATTGAAATCCTGCAATCGTTAATGACAGAGTTCACTCCACTGGAGTTCAACGTTGAATCCCTTGCATTTGATGCTCATGTTGAGGTCGGCCATGGCGGTCACTTCTTAGGCGCAGCGCATACGATGGAGCGCTTTCGCGACTGTTTCTATCGACCATTCCTGACTAACAGCGATAACTACGAGCGATGGATGCGCTTGGGTGCACGAGATACGAAGGATCGCGCAGCTGAGATTTATAAGAAGAAGTTAGAGGATTACGTAGCCCCTGATATCAACGCATCGATGCTAAAAGAGCTCGATGAGTTTGTGGCAATGCGCAAAAGCCAACTAGATTAAAACCACTATGGTCGCAACGCTTTTTATCGATGGTACCTGGAGACAGGCATCTGATGGCGGCGCCCATGATGTGCACAGCCCGCACGACCAACGTGTCGTGGCTACAGTTTCACAAGCGACCAACACCGATGTTTTAGATGCAGTCGCTGCTGCACGCGCATCATTTGATAGCGGAGTATTTACATCCTGGACATTTAAAGAGCGCAGTGCATTAGTTGCAAAGATCGCCGACTTGCTTGAGCGCGATGCCGATTTAGTCGCCCGTAAAGAAAGCGATGACACTGGTAAGCGATTTATTGAGGCTCAGTACGACATTGCCGATGTCATTGCAACCTTTAGACACTTTGCAAACCTTGGGGCAAAAGAACGCGAACGCAGCGTCGATGTGGGCTTGGCTCACGTAACAAGTCGCATAGTTCACGAGCCATTAGGTGTCGCATCTTTGATTGGACCTTGGAACTATCCATTGCTGCAAATTGCTTGGAAAGTCGCACCAGCCTTAGTCGCTGGATGCTCATTTATTGTTAAGCCCAGTGAACTCACACCACAAAGTGCAGTTGCATTAATGAAAATTATTGAAGAGGCTGGCACGCCTAAAGGTGTTGCAAATCTAATTCTTGGCCCTGGTTCAGTCGTCGGTACACCACTGATCAATGACCCTCGTGTTGACCTTGTCTCATTTACGGGTGGTTTAACTACGGGACAGACCATCATGACTGCAGCGGCAAAGACAATTAAGAAGTTAGCTCTTGAACTCGGCGGCAAGAACCCGCACATAATCTTCGCCGATGCCGATCTCGATGCGGCAATCGATAACGCAGTTACCGCTGCCTTCTTGCACTCTGGTCAGGTTTGTTCGGCAGGTACTCGTTTATTAGTTGAGCGTTCAATTCATGATCGCGTTGTTAACGAGATCGTTCGACGGGCAGGTCAGATACGACTTGGTGGTCCCGATGATGTAATGGCAGAGACTGGCCCACTTATTAGTGCAGCGCATCTGCGAAACGTTACCGAATATGTTGAAAAAGGTATCGCAGAAGGTGCAACGCTATTAGTTGGTGGAAAGCGCAGTGAAGCACTTGAGCATGAAAACGGCTGGTATTTCTTGCCGACAGTTTTAGATAACTGTGTAACGACTATGAACTGCGTGCAAGAAGAGTCTTTCGGTCCCGTCATGACGGTGGAGGTATTTGATACCGAAGCACAGGCCATAGCGCTAGGAAATGACACAGTCTTTGGTTTATCTGGCGGAGTCTGGAGCAGCGATAGTGAAAAAGCGGCCAGAGTTGCAGGTGCCCTGCGCCATGGCACGATCTGGGTTAATGACTTTGGCCCGTATCGCCCGCAAGCTGAATGGGGTGGATACAAGCAATCAGGTATTGGCCGCGAATTAGGTGAGCATGGCTTGGGTGAGTACCTTGAAATCAAACACATTTGGACCAACAATTCACCTAGTCGATCTGGATGGTTTTCAGATCCCGCACAAGGGGAGAGTCAATGAGTTCTGCGGCGCCAATGATTTCAGTGAAGAATCTCTGGAAAGTATTTGGAGCCAACGCCGAGAAAGTTATCGGCACACCTCTTGCAGATTTAACCCGCGCTGAGCTTCGAGCTAAGACCGGTAATACAATCGCCGTTCGTGATGTTTCATTTGATGTAGCACCTGGCGAAGTCTTTGTTGTTATGGGTTTATCTGGTTCAGGAAAATCCACACTGGTGCGCTGCATGACACGCTTGATTGAACCTACTGCAGGATCACTTACTTTTGAAGGCGAAGATGTATTAACCGTTGATGCGGCTAGATTGCGCGAACTGCGCAAGACGCGCTTCTCTATGGTTTTTCAACACTTTGGTTTGCTGCCACATCGCAAAGTTATTGACAATATCGCGTACTCACTTGAGATTAATGGAATTAAGAAAGCCGAGCGTCATGCACGTGCTAACGAAGTTATCGAACTCGTTGGTTTGCAAGGGTATGCCAACGCGTATCCCGAGCAGTTATCTGGTGGAATGCAGCAACGCGTTGGTTTAGCTCGGGCCTTAGCTGTTGACCCACAAGTACTTTTCCTTGATGAACCCTTTAGCGCATTAGATCCACTGATTCGACGTGATATGCAGCAAGAAGTTATTCGCCTGCATCATGAACTTGGTAAGACGATGGTCTTTATTACTCACGATTTATCGGAAGCGGCAAAAGTGGGAGACCGGATTGCGATTATGCGCGACGGTGCGATTGTGCAGATCGGTACACCCGAAGAGTTAGTGGCAAATCCAGCCGATGATTACGTGGCAAATTTTGTGCGCGATATTGCTAAGTCACATGTTTTATCGTTGAAGTATTTAGCTCGTCCTGCCGAGCCAGGCGAAGCAACAGATGGCCCAGAACTGCCTGCGACAATGATTATTCGCGATGCTGCCCATGTCATTTTGCAGACACATAAACCGGTACGGGTCAGTGACAACGGTAAGGCTCTAGGCGTGGTCTCTAGCGAGGATGTTTTGCGGTTAATCTCCGGGGTCGCTTAGATGCTGCACCTTAAGAAATCTCACCTATTACTTGGTGGTGCCTTTGTCTGGATTGTCTTATCAAGGGTTCTTCAAGGGCAGAGCACCCTCGAGCTCCCAACTGCCGATAACACTTCAATCACAAATGCAGTCGGAAATGCCGCATCCTCCATTCGCGGTAATCGCACTAAGAGCGCAGCCTTCATATATTTCTTTAATCCTATTCGTGCATTTATCAGCGGATTTGTTGAAATAATTCGCACACTTATTTCTGTACCACGTGGCGGCTCAGTGATACCAATTATCGGTTGGTTTGGTGTTGTCGCGATTGTTGCATTCACTGTTTATGCAACAAGCCGACTGCGCACTGCAGTTCTAGCCACAACTTTGTTATTGGCTTGTGGCGCTTTGGGTATGTGGCAGTTCACAATGGATACATTTGCAATGACATTTGCCGCAGTTTTTCTCTCATTAGCGATTGGAATCCCTCTAGGTATTTGGGCGGGATTATCTGATCGCGTCCTCAAAGTTATGACGCCATTTTTAGATCTCGCTCAAATTTTGCCAACCCTGGTCTATTTAGCTCCACTCGCACTTTTTTTCATGATCGGGGTTGCTTCGGCGACAATTGCAACAATGGTGTACAGCATTCCGATCGCAATCCGCATCACCTCTCATGCAATTCGAACTATTAACCCAGCCCCAGTAGAAGCATCTGTGTCGATGGGTTCAACCCGCAAGCAGAGTCTCTTCAAAGTTCAAATTCCAATG
>CAIXPV010000165.1 GCA_903921405.1 uncultured Actinomycetes bacterium | reverse complement strand
GTTACTGAGATTACAAGCACGTCGAATTGAAGATCCTGGTGCATCATCAGCACTTAATGAAGCCGTTCGCAGGATTGCATCCATTGCACTTGTTCATGAAACACTGTCAAGTAGTTCTGAAAACACAGTGGCATTTGATGATGTCTTAACAAGTCTTATATCCCACGCTCTTGAGTTAAGTCCACGCATGGGTGAGTTAAGTATTGAGAGAAAGGGCCAACTTGGCTCTTTGGAGTCCAGACTGGCAACGCCTCTATCTTTAGTCGTAACAGAGCTAATGCACAACGCACTTGAGCATGGACTGGCGCAGCAAGGAACTAATATGTTAATTGAGCTGCAGCGCTACAGCAATGAGTGTGTGATCAAGATTAGCGATGATGGAGTTGGTTTGCCCGAGGGATTTAACTTAACGACGTCATCAAACTTGGGATTACAGATAGTGCGAACGCTGACCGAAAATGAGTTAAAAGGAAAGTTAACTTTAATCTCAACTGATGCAGGTACGGTCGCTACATTGCGCTTCCCGCTATAAGTAATTTAGAAAGAGTTTTGCTGCTCCATCAAACGTGCACGATTTCGTGCGGCACGGCGCTTCAATGCACGGCGCTCATCCTCAGATAGACCACCCCACACACCAGCATCTTGTCCGCTCTCAAGTGCCCACGCTAAGCATGGCTCCTTGACGATGCAGCGCTGACAGACTTTTTTAGCCTCTTCAATTTGAGTAAGTGCTGGACCAGTATTTCCCACGGGAAAGAAGAGCTCAGGATCTTCATCGCGGCAGGCCGATTGATGTCGCCAATCCATGTGCATGCCTCCTTTAGCCTCCTGTATGGGAGGCCCATCATCGCTTAACACCGTTGTTACTGCGCGCTCAATTCGCGCGCAAGGTGGTAATTCTCTCGCCTTATGCTGTGATTAACAAGGATGAAAGCGAAAAGATTTCTAGAATTAGGGTGATTTAAGTCGCGCGTGCCCCCGACAGGATTCGAACCTGTGCACCCGCCTTCGGAGGGCAGTGCTCTATCCCCTGAGCTACGGGGGCTCAATAGGTATGGATGTAAGGCTATCAGCGGGTGCAGATAAGTCGTGAAACTGAAAGAATTGCGCTCATGAGTTCAACTACCTACTGCGCGACAGGGTGTTTTTGGGGCGCTGAGCGCCGATTCTGGTCTATGCCAGGAGTTATTGAGACAAGTGTTGGGTACATGGGTGGGACGCTGGCACAGCCAACATATGAACAAGTGTGCACCGGCGAAACAGATCATGCTGAAGTTGTAAAAATTGTTTTTGATGAATCGAAGATTAGTTATCAAGAGATTGTGGAAGAGTTTTGGACGATGCATGATCCAACATCCCTGAATCGCCAAGGGGGAGACATTGGCACCCAATACCGAAGTGCACTCTTTACGACGACTCCAGAACAGTATGTGACGGCCGTGCAATCGCGAAACATTTATCAAGGTGTTTTAACAAGTGAAGGTTTTGGCGAAATTACAACTGAGATTCTGGATGCAGAGGGTATTGAGTATTTTCCAGCAGAGGATTATCACCAAAAGTATTTACAAAAGAATCCACAAGGATATGACTGTCATTCAAGCACTGGAATCGCATATCCTAACTCAGGAGTAAAAGCATGAGTGGAAAAGAGTATCCGGTAAAAATAAATGAAGATGAATTAAAAGCGGCGGTCGACCCACTCTCGTATGACGTATTACGAAATGCAGCAACTGAGCGACCATTTACTGGCGAATATACCGACACCGATAAAATTGGTGTGTACAAATGTAAAGCGTGTGCAGCCATTCTTTTTAAGAGCCAAACAAAGTTTCACTCAGGTTGCGGCTGGCCATCTTTTTATGCACCAAGTAGCGATGATGCCGTGGAGTTAATTGAAGATCGCTCTCTGTTTCCACGCGTGCGTACCGAAGTTCGATGTGCTGCTTGTGGATCACACTTGGGCCACGTATTTAAAGGTGAAGGCTACGATGTTCCAACTGATGAGCGTTGGTGTATTAATTCAGTCTCACTGATTTTAGAAGATAACTAATAATCCAAACCTCTTGATTCATGGACAGCCTGGTAGCAGTACCAAGCTATAACACTTCTATATGGATGAAGCTTTTCACCAATGGCATCTAAATCCTTAGCTGAGGTCTCTTCCTTGCTTTTGTGTATGAGATCCCACCCTCGTCGGACGGCTAAATCACCGGTAGGCCATATATCTAAGCGCCCAAGTTGAAACATCATAAACATTTCAACTGTCCAGCGCCCGATTCCCCATAGAGAGGTCAATGCATCGAAGATTTCATGGTCATCATGAATCTCATCGATTCGATCGATAGGAATAGATTTATCAAGTACTGCGCCGGCTAATCCTTTTATTGTTCGATTTTTAGCCCCTGAAATACCGATTTCTCGCAGCACGAGGTCATCTAATTTAATGAGCTTTCGTGCAGTTATTTGACCTTTGCATACAACAACTAAGCGAGCATGAATAGTTTCGGCTGCTTTAGTTGCAAGTTGTTGAGAAATTACTGAGCTAACAAGAGATTCGAAATTAGTCTCACTTTTCTCCAAACGTCCTATTGTGCATAAGGGTCGTCGGTCGATCAGCGGTGCGAACTTCTTATCTAGAACAGCAACTTCTGCAACGACACGTCGCATTGTGGGTGTTGAGTGAACAGCCACAACTTATAAGGAGAAAGTTGGATACTCATCTGTGACGAGAACCAAGGCATAACCAACTACTCGGTTCCAGTAGGCAATAGTTCCCACCACGCCTTCTGCACAGCGCTCTGGATAGTTTCCAGTAAATAGAATGCTAAACCAAGCGATAAGAGTTAAAACAGCGGCGTAAATAATGTAGA
Source organism: uncultured Actinomycetes bacterium (assembly GCA_903921405.1). Classification (GTDB taxonomy): domain Bacteria; phylum Actinomycetota; class Actinomycetes; order Nanopelagicales; family Nanopelagicaceae; genus Planktophila. The sequence goes on along the minus strand of CAIXPV010000165.1, from coordinate 15,118 downwards.
AAACTCCTACTACGTACAATGGAAGTGCAAGTAACCATTTAACAAGCGGCAGCCAGCGGTTCAACGCCTTGGCATCCACTGCTGGAAAAGTAACGCTAACTATTTCATTTTCTTCAATCGATGGATATTCATCAGTGAGCAAAAGCAGATAAGCATCGACACGGGTTTGTAGCGAAAGCAAAGCTTCATTAAATGCCAAGAGATAAGTTGGATAAATCTGTCGCACCACAATTGCCAGGGCAACTGGTAGAACAAAGAATCCCACTGCATAGCTATTTGCACTATTGAAATCTGATGGCGCAAAAGATGCTACAAATATGGCCATCGGCACGGCAAGGATGATGCGAAAAAACGCTGTGGTCCGATCTCGCTGTGTAAGGCTGACATCGATCTGGGTCTCAATTTGTTGGCTCATAGCGGCAATTTTAGCCAACCTCGCGCCCTCTATTGTCTTTTGCATGAGAAATGCTCTATTTTTACACTTCTTGCACTCGGATTTGCAGGTTTTTGCAGGATATGACGCTATGTGAGGTGAATATGGCTGGAATTAAGGAGGTTGCAGAAGAGGCAGGTGTCTCAACTGCAACTGTGTCACGGGCTCTGCGCGGGCTCCAGCATGTCAATGATGCAACACGATCCAAGATTATCGCCGCGGCAGAAAAATTGGATTATCCATTAACGCCAGTTCGGCCCAATACCTCACATGGGCGCACAAATAGCGTTGGAGTCGTCGCCCCTTATATTTCTAGATGGTATTTCTCGCAGGTAATTAACGGCGCCGAGCAAGCCCTTCGCGAGGCCGGCCTTGATTTACTTTTGTATAACTTCAGTGCCATGAAGGGCCGCGAACGTTTATTTCAACATCAACTTCTTAAGGGCCGTGTTGATGCTTTGATCGTGATCTCATTGCCGCCAACAGAGGAAGAGTTTGATTCAATGCTCAGCCTTGGAATTCCAATTGCATTGGTCGGCATGGAGCATTCAGAGTGTGCCAGTATTAAAATCGATGATGTGGCTGGCGCCCGTACGGCAACGCAACACCTTGTTAATCAAGGACATAAAAAAATCGGATTAATGTCTGGTCGACCCGATGACCCATTTAATTTTAGCGTTCCACAAGATCGTCGCAAGGGTTTCATGTCAGTACTGGCCGAAAACGGACTTGAATGGCTTCCTTCGCGTGAAGTTCATGGCGACTTTACAATGCACACGGCTTCACGAGCGATGGATGATTTATTAGCTAGGCCGAATCGTCCCACTGCGATTTTTTGCGAGTCTGATGAAATGGCGATGGGTGCAATGCAGGCACTTCGCCGGCACGGGCTAAAAACCCCAGATGATATTTCCATAGTTGGTTTCGACGGTCATGAGATGGCAGAGTTTTCTGAGTTAACAACAATTGAGCAGCCAGTTCAGTTGATGGGAGAGATGGCGGCATGGTCGATTATGGAACGCCTACGAAAACCCAATGTTGTTGCGCCTTCGCTAGTTCTGCCAACGACGCTAGTGGTGCGAAGTACTACTCGGCGTCTTACCCCAGCTGAACAAGGGCAATAAAAACTTAAAAATAAGCCTAAGTCAGGGTAATCTGTCCGCCATGACTGACAACAATGTAACCGCTCCGGATCTGGCACAACTACTTACTCACCACTCTGAAAAATGGCGTGGCTTTGACAGAGATGTCTTGCCGTTGCCAGTAGCTGAGATGGATTTTCCAATTTCGGAGCCAATAAAAAAGACACTTCTGGATATGGTTTCCAAATCGGATTTAGGGTACTTGGGTTTAGTGCCAGAGTTGCCAGCGGGTTTTGCAAAGTTTGCTTCAGAGCGATGGGGTTGGGACGTAGATACATCTCAAGTGCGAGTTGCAGCAGATGTTGGAGTTGCCGTCGTTGAAGTTTTGAGAGTGTTTACAAAGCCTGGCGATACTATTTTAATTAATTCACCGGTTTATCAAAACTTCTATAACTGGATGAACGAGACTCATCTAGAGAAAATCGATGTGCCATTTACCCGTACGGGCGATGAGAGCTTTGATAAGAATCCTTGGGAACTCGATTGGGATGCTGTAGAGAAAGTTTATGCATCAGGTTTAAAAGTTCACTTGATGTGCTCACCGCATAATCCTCTTGGAAGAGTCTACTCCCGAGACGAACTTACCCGCGTGGCTGAGATGGCTAAGAAGTACGGAGTTCTGGTTATCAGTGATGAGATACATGCACCACTTACATACAAAGGCAGTGAGTTCATACCTTTCTTGTCTCTTAATGAAACGGCGCGCGAAGTTGGCCTAGCAGTAACTGCAGCGTCAAAGGGATGGAATATCGCAGGGCTTAAGTGCGCAATTATTGTTTCGCAAAATGATGCCATCAATGAGCGGTTAAAAAAGCTTCCTATTGCTGTTCATTTTCGTGCATCGATCCTTGGAGCTTTCGCTTCTGCATCAGCGTTTGCCGATAGTGGCATCTGGCTAGACTCAGTTATCAAGCAGTTAGACCAGAATCGATTAATGATTAAGGAGCTCTTAACTGCAAAATTACCATCGGTGAGATATCACATTCCTCAGAATAGTTATCTAGCGTGGTTGGATTTGGAAGCTCTTAATCTAGGCGAGAATCCAGCTGATACGTTGTTAGCAAAGGGAAGAGTGGCATTTAACCCTGGACATACCTATGGAGCTCAATGTTCTCAGTATGTGCGTCTGAACTTTGCGACCAGCCCAGCGATTATTTCAGAGGCTATCAATCGTATTGTTCGAACAGTTTAATTGAGTGTTAAGACTTACGACTATTACAATTACCTCATGAGTAAAGACCGACATATTGAAACATCGGCAATAACTGCTGGGCGCCCAGAGGTCTCACCGGATGCCTCGCTTAATCCTTCAGTTGTTTTGACGTCGACCTTTCACGCAGGTGGCCCAATTGGTTATGGCCGTTATGGCAACCAAACATGGAACGCACTTGAAGCCGCCATCAGTGAACTCGAAGGTGGGCAGACATTAGCTTTTTCATCTGGGATGGCTGCCATAAGTGCAGTGTTTTCAATATTGCCAGTAGGCGCACCAGTAGTTGCATCCAATCAGGGCTATAGCGGAGTCATGACCCTTCTTAACTCTTTTCATGAAAGCGGCCGATTAGAAGTTCGATTCGTGGATGTTGTTAATACAGATGAAGTTATTGGCGCGATGAAAGGCGCAGCACTTATCTGGCTGGAGTCTCCCACTAATCCCTGTCTAGATATTGCTGATTTACCAGCGCTTATTTCTGCAGCTAAAAAGTTTGGTATAGGGGTAGGCGTTGATAACACTTTTGCAACTCCACTTGTGCAGAATCCATTGGCAATGGGCGCCGATATTGTTATGCACTCTGTCACTAAGTTTTTGTCGGGCCACAGCGATGTATTAATGGGCTCGCTATCTACTAATGATCCCGCCCTCTTCAAGCGCCTGCACGAATCACGCAGTTTTAATGGATCTATTCCTGGCCCATTCGAAGCCTGGTTAGCACTTCGTGGAATCCGAACATTTCCACTGCGATTTAATAAGGCCCAGGAAAACGCTAAGCATTTAGTGGAGAAACTATCGGGACATGCAAAGGTCAGCCGTGTCCGCTACCCAGGCTTTGGAGCTGTAATTTCATTTGAAGTAGCTGGAACTGCCGAAGAAACGCAAAAAGTATGTGATTCTTCGCGCCTGATTGCACACGCTACAAGTCTTGGTGGAGTTGAATCATTGTGGGAACGTAGACGACGTTGGCCTATGGAGAGTGCGACCGTTCCGGAGCAGTTAATTCGATTATCGGTTGGCTGCGAACATGTTGACGATATCTGGAGCGACATCGAGAGCGCCCTCTCGGCTATCTAGAGAAATTTTTGGCAATTGCGAGTATTTTTATCATATGGTTAAAGCATTTCGGCGATTATTTGCGGCGGTAACTGTCGCGGTATTAGCTTTTCGCGCCGTTGGCTCCTTTCTATCCTGGATTGAGCATCAAGAAGATACAACTGCAGATGCATGGGTTGATGAAGACGAGTTTGAAGATGCCTGAGACTGACTACCTACCAGGGGTATGCAATATTGGTGGCGGTGAAGTTCGCCGAAGGCAGTTTGTTGCCTTAGTTGGTTTATTTTTCTCAATTACTTCTCTGATTGCTCTCATCGTAATGAATGCACCACGAGAAGCACGGATAGGAATCTTCTTTCCGCTGCTCGTTGCATCAGTTGGCTACGTTCAGTCGCGAAGCAAGTTCTGCCTTGCATTTGGTTTCGCTGGGACATTCAACTTTGGAAAGCTGGGAGATATCTCACGAGTAAGTGATGCAGACAACAGGGCAACTGACCGTAAAACTGCGCTGACTATTCTCTTAAAATCATTTTTATTAGCGGCTATAGCGACATTGGTGGTACTAGCAGTACCCTTTTAAGTATGAAGATTCATATTCATACACGCAATGTAGATTTAGCCGAAGATTTTAGAGCGATAGTAGAAGAGAAACTTAACAAAATGGAGCGATTTAGTGTTGTTATAGATCGTGTTGAAGTTGAGATTCTCCATGAGAACAACCCTCGCCAGGGAAAGAATTCACACCGTGTTATTTTGACTTCACATGGATCAGGACCATTGCTTAAGTCAGAGGCAGCCGAATTTAACGATGTTGCTGCTTTTGATTCAGCAGTAAAGGCTTTTGAATTTCAGATTCGAAAAATCCATGAGCGAACCAAAGAGTTCGATCGTGATACTTTAAAAAATCATAAGTACATTATTTAAACTATTGCAGTTCCATCTTTACGGGTTGCAGTCAAGCTAGCCACTGTTGTTATTGCCAAACTTGCCACAATGACGCCAAGACTAATCTCTAAGCTGACCTCTGGAATTTGCACTCCGGCAACTTGGTCAATGCCGATGCCATGTAAGGCCTCCATAATCATTTTTACGCCAATAAAAGCCAAAATAAAGGAAAGCCCCTTGGAGAGAAATACTAATCTGGCCAATAAACCTTCTAGCAAAAAGTAGAGTTGACGCAGTCCCATTAAGGCAAAGACGTTTGCCGTAGTAACGATGTATGGGTCTTTAGTTAGACCAAAGATTGCAGGTATCGAGTCCAATGAAAAGACCAAGTTAGTTAGACCTAAAGCAATTAAGGCGATCGTAAATATACTTAACCCTCTAGCTTTTAGGGAAGTTACGACTCGGCCTTCCTTCCACTCGTCATCTTCATTTTCTTTAGCCAATTTATAGGCTGTGTAGATAAGAAATGCGCCGAAGAGAAAGAAGATACTGGAAAAGCGTGCAATCAGAGCTGCTCCAAGTGGAATAAGTAATCCTCGTATTGCAATTGTCAGCATGATTCCAAGCAGAAGTACTAGTTGCTGCTTCTCTTTTTGTACCTTTAAGTGAGTCAAGAGAATAATAAAGACAAAGATGTTATCGACCGAGAGCGCGTATTCAGTTAACCAGCCCGCAAAAAACTCTTTTTGACCTTGTTCGTTGGTCCAGTGAGGCAAGAGGGCACCAAAGACGAGCGCAGTCCCAATATAGAAAACTGTCCAAAACGATGCCTCAAAAATCGTAGTCGGTTTGTTTCTACGAAGAATCGCAAGAATTAGATCGAAGACTATTACTGATGCCAGAACGCCAATAGTTATGATCCATGTCGTCGTAGATTCCATGGAACGTATTCTGCCAGTTAGTTAGAGATCCAGATGCACGAACGTGCGGGTAGTAGTTTTTTCGAACCATGTACTTGGATATCGCCAAAGCTTGACAGCAAAACTTCTCCTGGCACGTCAACTTCCTTGCTGTGACTTGATAAATTCATCACAACCGTGACGGATTCTCGCATAAATGCAAGTAAGGAGTCATCGTGATTGCCATGAATAGGGGATTGAACCCACGATATCTTCTGGCTTGCCAAGAGATATTGGCGACGAAGAGTAAGTGCTTGTCTAAAGAGATTGAGAATGCTTGATGGATCTTTGTCTTGATTCTCCACCGTAAAGCGCTGCCACGATTGAGCGATAGGCAGCCATGGTTTACCCGAAGTAAATCCAAAAGGTGTTGAATCTCCAGACCAGGGAAGTGGTACTCGTGCGCCATCGCGCCCCTTCACCGTTCCACCGGAGCGAATAAATGAGGGATCTTGGCGATCGCTGTCACTAAGTTCGCCATCGGGCAGTCCTAACTCTTGACCGGCAAATATGTAACTAGAGCCAGGAAGAGCAAAAACGAAAAGTGCAAGTGCGCGAGATTCCTCATCACCTATTCGAGAAGCAACGCGAGGAGAGTCGTGATTACTTAGCGCCCAAGTAGGCAGAGCGTTGACGGTCGCATTTAACTCAATAGAGCGATTGATAACTTCATATAAATGAGCGGCTTCAAAAGGTGCCGTAAGCAAATCAAAGTTAAATACTTGGTGCAACTCATCTGGACGGACATACTTTGTTGCATTAATTGGCGGATGCACCCACGCTTCGGCAACTGCCATAATTTCGCGATCACCGTAAGAATCAAAGAGCTTTCGCCAACGGCGATAAATCTCATGCACGCCTTGTCGATCAAAGTAGGGCACTGAGAGAAGTAGGGCGTTGCGTGTTTCATGATCCATTGGGTAATCAAGTCGCAGTGCATTACTCAAACCCTGCGGATCGTGGTGGTTCTTTAAAATATCTTCTTTTACTAAACCGTGGGCAACATCGATGCGAAAGCCATCAACTCCTCGATCTAACCAAAAGCGAAGCGTCTCTTCAAAATCTTTATTGACATCGTCATTGTCCCAATTTAAATCAGGTTGTGATGAGTCAAAGAGGTGAAGGTAATACTGTCCGTCGGCCACTTGAGTCCACGACGGCCCACCGAAAAGTGAAATCCAGTTATTAGGGGGAGTCCCATCGGGATTGGCGTCATAGAAATGAAAACGTGCACGCTCAGGTGAACCTGGGCCAGCGCCAAGTGCGGCTTGAAACCATTCATGCTGATCCGAGAAGTGGTTGGGTACAACATCTGCAAGCACCTTCATATGAAGCTCATGCGCGTGATCTATAAGTGACTGTGCATCTGCAAGATTGCCAAAGCGAGGGTCTACATCGCGAGGATCTGCAACGTCATAACCACCATCTTTATTTGGGGATGTGTAAAAAGGGCTAAGCCAAATTGCATCCACCCCAAGTTGCTGAACATATTCAAGTTTGGATGTAATTCCAGGGAGGTCACCCTCACCGTCACCATTTGAATCAAAGAAAGAGCGTGGGTAAATCTGATAAATCACCGCTTCTTTCCACCACGGCAACGATTTCATTGCTTGAACTTAAACCACCCGAGCGTTATAAATCTATGTAATAAACCTGAAAGCAGGGCTGCAATGTTTCGCTTTGATAACGTTTCAGTGAGAGAGCTTAGCCTCGACCTCTTTCATAAGAGTATGAATATCGCGCGAGATCTGATGCAGCTCGACCAACTCGGCCCGAGCATTATTTCGTGCCTCTTTGGCTAGCTCAAACTCTGCAAGTGAAGCGGTATGAGTTTCATTTATAGTGTCTTCGACTTTTTTAGACTGAACTTTTTGTCCAACCATTATTATCGAGAGAAGCACTAACTGTAGAAAAGTCTGAGCCACCCAAGAGATGATGACAATTGAGTCTCCAGATTGCAAAGCTTTGGGCAGAGAAATCAATGCAATCGCTGCAAAGATGTATGCACACCACATCGTTGCAACCCCATCAGTAATTATTGTTGCAAGCCACATATTAAAACGTTTCATACTAAAAGAGTATCGAAAAATGCATTAAGAAGTTGGAGAAGGGCTAGCCTTTGCAGATTTTGATTTCTTAGAAGGAGAGGCTTTGGTGGTCTTAGAAGTTTTTGTTAGGTCAACTGGCTCAATCGGCTCAACTGGCTCAATCGGAGGCGGCCCCATCGCAAGAATTGCCGCATCTCGCATTGAATTTGCCAGCGCGATAGCTGCGCGCTGAGCAGCTAGAACATCACTCTTTGCTGTGGGATTTTTAGCTGATTTCAGAGCGGTTTTAGCGTTGCGGTTTGCATCATTGACGGCGTTAGCAAAGATTTGGTTAATCTTCGTTCGATCCCGCTCGCGGCTCTTAATAGCATTATCAAAGGCAGTCATTGCTACCTTGTATTGCGCCAACAATGTTTGATAATCCTGCGATGGTGATGGCGACGGGGTTGGAGTGGCATCTGCAAAAGAGGAGCTCGCAGAACTCATGGCAATACAGAGCCCAAGGGCTACCACTGCAATACGGGGGAATCTCATGGCTACATAGTGCATCACTTCTTTGTGTTTTCTCTGTGAAAGCCGATAAATGCCATCGGGTTTATTGGCAATGCGCTCAAGGCGTGAAAGAGTGGTGCAATGGCCGAGCTAATAATGATTGTCGACGACGAACCAGGGGTGCGCGCCCTGCTCAATGACACTCTTCGCATTGCAGGCTTTGAGACTATTGAAGCCGGTGATGGCATGTCGGCCTTAACGCTCTTGCGCACAAATAAGCCGGCCCTGATGGTCATTGATATAAACATGCCTTTGATGGATGGATTTGAACTTGTAGAGCGCCTGCGTACCAATAATGATCTAACTCCTGTTCTGATGCTCACGGCACGTGAAGACAAAGGCGACATTGCCAGGGGATTAAAAATCGGCGCCGATGATTATGTGATCAAACCATTTGGAATTGAAGAGTTAGTTCTGAGAATAAAAGCAATTCTGCGCCGCTCTATGAAGTTGACCAGCGTACCGACGAAGTTAACTTGTGGTCCTATTGCTATAGATGACGAACAGCATTTAGTTACTTTTAATGGTGAGGAAGTTGAGCTTTCACCTACCGAGTACAGGCTTCTGCAGATATTGGTAGAGAAGAAAGGCCGAGTGCTTACTAAGAAGCTTTTGCTCGATGAAGTATGGGGTATTACTTTTGAATCCGAAAGCACAGTTACGGATACATACATTTCGTACTTGCGCAAGAAATTTCATAAAGATGGCTTTGAGGGGATTAAAACCATTCGCGGAGTAGGTTTTCAGATACAAGAACCCAAATAAAGTTAATGAAAAATAAAACACGGCAAGTGCTTGCAACTGCCATAGTCACTTCCTTGCTCTCAATTCTTATCGGTGGCTTTGCAGTATGGGGTTCCTACCGTGCGGAAATATCGATTATTGACAAACATATGATGGTTGTAAGAGATGATGTTAATAGCAATCCATCGGGTGCAATTACAAGTGCATTATTGAGTTTAGATCAGAATAGTTTTGATTTTACTCTTGCTTTTAAGACACGGGACGGCTCAGTAACTGTTTTGAAAGAGTCACAAAATGCAATCTTAGGTAGTAAAACCCACTTGCGAACTACCGAGATCAGTATTCAAGAGGGTGAAGCACTAGTGATTGCGGCTTCATTAACTGATATCGATAAAAACCTAACAAAGAATCTATACAGGTTATTAATTTTTATTATCTTTGCTAATGCGCTTGCTTCGTATATAGCTATTTCAATTTCACGGGCTGGAGCATTGGAGTTAGAGCGAACCCAGCGTGAAAAAATGCAAGAGTTTCTAGGCGATGCTGCGCACGAACTACGCACGCCTCTCACGGTTGTGAAGGGGTACACCGAACTCTTGGAGGGCAAAGCCTTAGATGGACAGCACCAGGAGCTAGCGTTTAGCCGACTCAAAAATGAGATCAAACGGATGGATTTCCTCATCGGAGACTTATTGATGTTGGCTCAACTAGGTGAAGAAGGAAATATTGAGTTTGAAAGTATTGATATTGCCCAATTAGTGCGTGAGAACGTCTCTGACTTTAAGGAGATAGCACCTACTCATCCTGTAACCACGCAGATTGATCAGAGCGCAGTATTGATTGGTTCCCAAAAGTATCTACAGCGATTTATCCAAAACGCTCTTACTAATATTCGCTTACACACTCCAGCAAGTACGTCAGTGCGAGTCAGTGTTAAAGCTGACAAGCAGATCACACTCATTATTGAAGACAGTGGTCCAGGGCTGCCACCTGAATCATATGGAGAGAAAATCCGAGGGTTAAAGCGCTTTGATAGATCTCGCTCCCGAGATACAGGCGGCACGGGTCTGGGTATGAGCATCATGAACGCAGTTATTGAAAGACATAAGGGGACATTTACTCTTCGCAAGAGCGAACTTGGTGGCTTGGCAATTGAAGTTCACCTGCCTCGCACTTAGACTTACTAGGTGAAATCACTCTCGGTAGTTCTCTTAGTCATCATTGCACTCGGTGTTGCCTATTGCATCCGCTCACTACGTGCTCTGCACCCAAAGGTCAGTGCACGATCTGAGCGAACTACACGTGAAATTGCAGCCTCCACTAAAGCGCTTAAAGCTGAAGTCTGGCAGTCATATCGCCAAAGCGAGGCAATGCAACAACTTCTATCCCTTTTGAAATTTAGTGCACCTATTCCGCCAACCCGCAGTTGGGCAGCCTCTCCTGATCTTTTATTAACTCTGGCTCAATTAGTTCGCACACATAATCCTAAATTAGTTGTTGAACTAGGCTCTGGAGTTTCCACATTAGTTGTTGCAAAAGCCGGAGCTAAGAAAGTAATTAGCATTGATAACTCTGAAGAGTTTGCAGGAAAAACTAAAGAAATGCTCAAAGAGCACAAAGTGCGTGGTGTTGATATTCGTGTGGCCGAACTCAAAGCTCACATTTCTGGGGTCGAGTGGTATGACACGGGCGCAATATCGGATTTAAAGCGCATTGATTTATTGATAGTTGATGGTCCACCGGGATCTAAAAATCCAGAGGCACGTATGCCAGCTCGCGCCGAGTTCATTTCTAAGCTCTCACCTAAAGCAATCATTGTTATCGATGACGTTAATCGTGAAGGTGAGCGCATATTAGCCGAGAGCTTTGCTAAAGCTCTGCCTAATCACGTTCTCACCATTTACCCACATGAAAAGGGCACAGCGGTAATTTCGCCTAAATAACCCATGCCCCAATCAATAGAACACGCTCTAGAGCAGGCATGCGCCCTCATAGTTGATACCAAAACCTTAGTGCGCGTTGTTCTCTCTGGTCGCAGGCGCAATATGCAGGTAGGGCACGAGCGAATTGATATACGACCCGTTGAAATTAAAGGCTCCATAGTTTTACAACTCACTTACAACGATGGCAAAGCAACAACCACAAAAAATATTGCTGCAGATAAATCTGATGTCCTAGAGCTGCTTTCTAGTGGTTATGCAAATATCACGGTGGATACCGTGGAGGGCTCAACAAGTATTCGAGTTACTAAGAGTGGTCAGGCTCAGGTTCACTTTGAAAACAAAGCCCTTGAGCAGAACCTTTCTCATGATAAGAAGAAAGAACGCCTATTAGATCCAGCGGATCCCTTTCTTCTTGAAGTGGGAATCGCTGATCACAAGGGTCAAATCAAGTCTTCGAAGAACGATAAATACAAACAAGTAGAAGAGTTCCTTCGTTTGCTTGTTCCCTCACTTAACTCGGCAATTGAAGCTGGTCAGATTGCACAACCAAGTGAAAACAAACCACTCTCAATCGTTGATTTGGGTTGTGGTCATGCATATTTAACTTTTGCTGCACATCAGTATTTACGAAGTATCGGAATGTCTGTTCATGTCACTGGAATTGATGTTCGCCCAGCATCGCGTGATCGAAATAATGAGATTGCCACAAAGCTTGGAATTACCGACACGATTACTTTTAAGGCAGAAGAGATTGCTTCAACAACTGCCAACAGGGCCGATGTGGCAATAGCACTGCATGCCTGTGACACGGCAACCGATGATGCAATTGCATGGGCAGTTGCTAGTCAGACAAAATTGATGTTAATCGCACCATGCTGTCACCATGACATTCAGCGACAGATGAATGAGAGTCCTGAGCCCTGGGGTGCGCTTACTAAATTTGGTCTGATGAAAGAACGTTTGGGCGATTTACTGACTGATTCGCTGCGAGCGCAATTGCTGCGAATTGTGGGCTATCGCGTTGAAGTCATTGAATTTATTGGCGGTGAACACACGCCTAGAAACATGATGATTCGTGCCGTCAAAACTGATGCCAAGCCCGAAGCAATTGATATTCAGAGATATCGTGAAATCTGTGCGCAATGGGGCATCACTCCGGACTTAGAGAAGAAACTTCCCACACTTAACATCGGTTAGACTTAGGCCATGTCTAAGGTCCTCGCTTCTCTTCCTATTGGAGAAAAAGTCGGTATCGCCTTTTCTGGCGGGCTCGATACATCGGTTGCTGTTGCGTGGATGCGTGAAAAAGGTGCAGTGCCATGCACATATACGGCAGATCTTGGCCAATATGACGAGCCAGATATCGATTCAGTACCGGGGCGTGCCAAGGAATATGGCGCCGAAATCGCTCGTTTAGTTGATTGCAAGAGCGCGCTTGTAGAAGAAGGATTAGCTGCCATTGCATGTGGAGCCTTTCATATTCGTTCAGGGCTCAAGCAGTATTTCAATACGACACCGCTAGGCCGTGCAGTAACTGGCACCATGTTGGTACGTGCGATGCATTCAGACTCTGTTGAAATTTGGGGCGATGGATCGACATATAAAGGCAATGACATTGAACGTTTTTACCGTTATGGCTTATTAGCAAATCCAAATTTAAGAATCTATAAACCATGGCTTGATGCCGACTTCGTTAATGAACTTGGCGGGCGTAAGGAAATGTCAGAGTGGTTAGTTGCGCACGGTTTGCCGTACCGTGATAGCACCGAAAAGGCGTATTCAACCGATGCCAATATCTTAGGTGCAACGCATGAAGCAAAAAGTCTTGAGAATTTAGATACTTCAGTAGAGCTAGTTCAACCAATTATGGGTGTGCGTTTTTGGGACTCTGCGATAAAGATTGATAGCGAAGATGTGAAGATTTCATTTGTACAAGGCCGCCCGGTTGCCATCAACGGCAAAGATTTCAACGATGTAGTTGCACTAATGAATGAGGCCAATGCAATTGGCGGACGTCATGGTCTTGGTATGGCCGATCAGATCGAAAATAGAATTATCGAAGCTAAGAGTCGTGGAATCTATGAAGCACCAGGAATGGCACTTCTCTTTATCGCTTACGAGCGCTTGATCAGTGCAATTCACAACGAAGACACCATCGCTAACTATCATGCAGAAGGACGACGATTAGGACGCCTGCTGTATGAAGGACGCTGGCTAGATCCGCAGGCATTGATGCTTCGCGAGTCTTTACAACGGTGGGTGGCATCTGCTGTGACTGGAGAAGTAACTCTGCGACTTCGCCGCGGTGATGATTTTTCAATCATCAATACAACAGGGCCAGGACTTAGTTATCACCCAGAGAAGCTATCAATGGAGCGCACAGAAAACGCTGCCTTTGGACCGGTGGATCGTATTGGTCAGTTAACAATGCGCAATCTAGATATCGCAGATACGCGTGCCAAGTTGGAAATGTATCGCGCCCAGGGTCAACTAGGTGATGGTGAATTTAAACTAATCGGTGAGTTGGAGTAGTTAATCAACTCGGTTTATTAAAGTAAAAGTCAGTCGATTTTGGCCATTATCTGAGGCGTAACTCCACTGGCTAGATAGCTCATTAAATATTTTTGTACCTAATCCCGCCTTGCCCTGCGACATGGCAGCACCATTTGAGAGAATATTTATTGTGAGTAACTCTTTCTTTAAGATTCCGGAGACTTTAATCTCATCTGCCCCAGCATGGCGAATTGAGTTTGCGATTGCTTCTTCAATCAATGCTACCGAGTTGCGCAAAGTTGTGTCATCGAGTCTTTCTGACTGAGGAAGATCAATTGAAATCTCTGCGATGCCCTTCCATCCAGCAACTATTTTTTCAAGTCGCACAAGCGGTGTCGCCATCCGCGTGTAGGCAATATTGGAGTGATCCTGATTGAGCAGTGCTGATGCCCGCTCCAGTGCCTCTTTTGCTAGCTCTGCATCTCCGGACTTATTTGCTTGCTGCAAAAGGAGGGTACTAGCAGTTAAGCCAGCCTGAATTTCACCGTGTAAGTAGTTTGCAAAATCTCGATCTCGCTGGATGCCGCCACCTTGAGCGATCTCAAAAAGCAACTCGTCGCTATCAATATATTTTTGGAGCATTGAGATGACTTCTTTGCGCTGTTTAGTAATCACTTTGTTAGAATCTAGCATCAACAACATTAACAGGAATGAGACAAACATGAATGAGTGCAGCAGCAATTGGTCACTTAAAGGCGCGTTATAGTTGTAGACGCCGATATCGATAAAATAATTAACAAATGTTGGAATTATTAGATTTGCAAATAGCAGTGAGATATTAGTATTTTTACGATTGAGCCAACCGTTACTGTGGAATTTCTCAAACATTAGGAAGAGCGAAAAATCAAAGATTAAGGTTGATGAGGCGAGATAAAAGGCGGTTCCACTCCCAGCTACTGGAATCATGCCAAAAAATAAATAGGGCGTAAGAATGGTGGCCGCCGCTGGCACCTGCAATGGGCGCTCTAGAAGTGACATTTTGATGATGCGAGAAAGCGAGACTTTAGGCGTCCGTATTTTTGCTTTACTCCATAGTTCTTGGCTAGCTGGACGTAATTCATCATCGATTAATCTCTGAATCTTGTGGGCTTCGCGTGAATAGTCGCTCAAAGAATCAGGTCGCTTAATTAATTTACCGATGTCACTTGCCAAGTTTGAAGTTAAGAATTGCAATCTAAGGATGCGCTCTTCAATACCTGAATCAGTCCTAGGTAGCAGATTTTGCTTCTCTTTCGAGAGCTGTTCCTTATGCATCGCTTGGGAAAACAGATTTTGAAACTCATGTTGATAGCTTCTGCGGGCTTCAAGAAACAGGCTGAGTGCGATAAACCAAAGCGGAAGCGCAAGGGTTGATAAGAAAACCTTGTACCAGAAGCTAGAAGTCTTGCTGACATCAAATGATGTGGCCGCCAAATCAATAATTACTCCACGCATAGCCCCTAAGACAATGAGTGAAGCCGTATCGAATCTCCAATTATGATAACGCTCAGATAGAGGCACTATAACCGCTACTAATGGAGCCAATCCAATATGTGAAATTGCGGCGATAATTGCCCAGACATAGAAATCCTTGAAAGACTTAACTTGGT
>CAIXPV010000164.1 GCA_903921405.1 uncultured Actinomycetes bacterium | reverse complement strand
TCTCGCATAGTTCGTAACACCTATGCGATGAAAAGCCCTCTATCGACGCTAGATTCCAGACCGAGAGCGGCATCTGGGCTAACGGCTTCAAACTAGCTTATGCAGCGAGTGTGAAAGCTTGCTGATTAGTGTCAGCAGTTATTTTTTGCACGGATTATTGGTTTACGAGATCATTCCGGCTTCCTCGGCCCGCTTCCCCTGCCTCAACATCCAAAGTCGAGACCGTTCACCCCCAAGGTGTTTACTCAAGCGCCTTAATTGGCATTAGTTACGCTCGAATGAGCGCAGTTAATTACCATAGGCGATTTGAGAAACTCATTGGAGAAAAAGAAACGTATTTCTCTTTCCCTATGTAATTGTCAATTGCTTACTGCTTACTGCTTACTGCTTACTGCTTCAACGCTTACTGCTTCAACGCTTACCGAACGGGAAAAATTCCAACTATGAAATCTTTCTTGGCGTCGGCTCATCGTCCGTCAGTTTTTTCAAACTAAGCGGTCAATCGAAGCGGCGGTAGGCCAATTGTAGGACAACAATTCGACGATTCATAATCCTTATATGAGCGACCATAAATCACGCACACGGCCTGCAGATTGTTACCGAGAAGGGAATCAATCCTCGTAACGTTTAGATGCCTTGGCGCTCTTTCCTGATGAACCACGCGAAACAACTCGAGCAACTTCCCTGTCGGCTTCACGGGCTTTAATGGCTTCGCGCTTATCGTGAGCTTTCTTTCCTCGGGCAACAGCAATCTCAACTTTGGCTTTACCATCTTTAAAATACAGAGACAGCGGAACAAGCGTGGTGCCTGAATCCTTCAACTTAGCAATCAACTTATTCAACTCTGCTTTATGGACAAGAAGCTTTCGCTCACGCCGTGGCGTGTGATTGGTCCAGGTGCCTTCGGTGTATTCAGGTATATGTACGCCACTTAGCCACAGCTCGCCATCGTTTACCACCGCGAAGCCATCGATCAGAGATGCGCGGCCAAGTCGCAATGATTTAACTTCAGTGCCCATAAGCACTAATCCGCACTCATACACATCCTCGATGGAATAGTCGTGGCGTGCCTTTTTGTTTTGGGCGATGACTTTGCGGCCGATCTCTTTCACCATAACCGCATCACCCCCTAGTAAATAACTCTTTCGCTAGAGTACTAGACCTTCAGGTAGCGGCGAAGTGTGACTACCGAGGCAATAGTTGAGACAAATAAACCCGTTGCCAATAAATATCCCGATGCAACCCAAACCTCGCCCCATCCAAAGAACTTAGTGAAGGTCAATAAAGGTGCAACTTTTGAATCAACAACGCTCTTAAGCGCGGCCAATAATCCAGTTGATAGCGCCCATCCAACGATGGCCGAGATAATTCCCTCGAGAAGAAATGGAAGTTGAATCGACCATGATGATGCACCGACAAGCTTCATCACTCCAGTTTCTCGCCGTCGATTAAAGGCAGCGATGCGCAAAGTATTGCTAATCAACAAAGCCGCGGTAAGTACAGATGCAAGTCCGACCAACAGAGCGCCATTTCGCAAAACCTCTAAGAGCTTGAAGAACTTATCTAAAATTAGGCGTTGGTCTTGAACAACATCGACGCCTGGGCGGCCGCTGAAAGCGCTCACAATTACTGCAAACTGGGTTGGATCCTTTAACTTAATGCGAAATGATTCCGGCAATTGATCAGCGGTCACATTTTGAGCAATCGCCGAATCCTTAAATCGCTCTTGAAAGCGCACAAATGCCTGTGATTGTGACTCATAAAAAACGCTCTCCACTGCGGGCATACTTTGAATATCCTGCTGAATCTGCAAACGCTGAGCCGATGTGATTATGCCGCCCGAACATGATGGTGATTCAGACAAAGTTCCGCATAAGAAGACTGAAACTTCGATCTTGTCATACCAATAATCTTTCATCGCACCGACTTGGGCATTAGCCAGTAGCCCGATGCCGAGCAGTGACAGCGAGATTGCAGTAGTGACGATTACAGCAAATGTCATCGTCATATTTCGACGAAGACCAATACCTACTTCACTAAGCAGAAACCGTGCGCGCATCCGTGAGCCCCTATCCCGTATATCCATAAACGCCGCGAACCTGGTCGCGTATTACATGGCCTAGATCCAACTCAATAACACGCTTGCGCATTTGATCCACGATTCCAGAATCATGTGTAGCCATCAAAACCGTAGTTCCCTCGCGGTTAATGCGATCTAGTAGCTTCATAATTCCCACACTTGTTGCTGGATCTAAATTTCCTGTTGGTTCATCTGCGATCAAAATTGGCGGACGGCTGACATATGCGCGAGCAATGGCTACGCGCTGTTGTTCGCCGCCTGAAATCTCTGATGGTAAGCGGTCGCCTTTATCTTCAAGTCCAACTAACTCTAAGACTTCAGGCACTTCGCGGTTGATCTCTTTCTGCGAATATCCCAACACATGCAGAGCAAAAGCGACGTTTTCGGTAACTGTCTTATTTGGTAGAAGACGGAAATCCTGAAACACCGTTCCAACTCTTCGGCGAAGCTCTGGAACCTTATGGTTAGCCAGCGTTCCTAAATCCTTACCGGCAACGTGAATAGTTCCTGATGTTGGGCGATCTTCTCGAAGGATCAACCGCAGAAAAGTTGATTTACCGGAGCCAGATAGGCCAACCAGAAAAACGAACTCGCCTTTAACGATCTCAAGGCTCACCGAATCAAGGGCGGGACGATCTTGCCCTGGGTAGATCTTGGTGACGTTCTCAAAGCGAATCATTACAATCTCCCATTGCATCTGCGTGGCGAATAACTCCACCCTCGGCCTGTCCTTAGTTTATGGATGCCGACGCATATTTGATGACTTTAACGCGCATTTGAGCGTAAGAAATAGTGTGAGATTACCCAATATGCGGGTGCTGGCTTAGAAAAATGAACCTCCGCGAACGAGAGGTCGACGGACTTATGAACTACGGCGCCAACGAATTCCGGCCTCAATGAACTCATCGATTTCTCCATTGAGTACTGCCGATGTGTTTCCAGTTTCATAATCCGTACGCAAATCTTTTACCATCTGATACGGGGCTAAAACGTAGGAGCGCATCTGATTTCCCCATGATCCAGAGTTATCACCCTTCAGCGCATTCATCTTCGCCTGCTCTTCTTGTCGGCGGCGCTCTAATAGCTTCGACTGCAAGACAGCCATCGCCGTGGCTTTATTTTGAATCTGCGAACGCTCGTTCTGGCACGAGACAACGATGCCTGTTGGAATATGCGTTAAGCGCACAGCGGAGTCAGTTGTATTCACACCTTGACCGCCAGGTCCCGATGAGCGATACACATCGACGCGAACCTCTTTTTCATCGATCTCAACATGATCGCTTTGTTCAACCACAGGAACGACTTCAACGCCAGCAAAAGAAGTATGCCGTCTGCTTTGACTATCGAATGGTGAAATACGCACTAACCGATGTGTTCCCTGCTCAACAGATAAAGTTCCATACGCATAAGGAGCGGTGACACGAAAAGTTGTTGATTTAATTCCAGCTTCTTCTGCATACGATGTTTCCAAGACGTCAACTTTGAAATCGTGACGCTCGCAATAACGCAAGTACATACGCATAATCATCTCGGCCCAATCGGCGGCTTCAACTCCCCCTGCCTCTGAACGAATAGTGATCAATGCATCTCGATCATCGTATTCACCGTTCAGAAGTGTTTGAACCTCAAGTTCGCCAATTGCCTTTTTCACCGAATCAAGTTCGCGTTCGGCATCGGCAACTCCAGTGCCATCTGGCTCACTCGCTGCAAGTTCAAAGAGAATCGACAACTCTTCAACATGTCGACGTAACGTAGTGAGCTTATTTATCTCAGCCTGGACCCGCGATAGGCGGCTTGTAATCTTTTGGGCATTCTCCGGATCATCCCAAAGGTCTGGAACCCCGGCCTCTTCCTCTAAAACTTCAGCTTGCTTTCGAAGTTTTGGAAGGTCAAGCACTTTCTCAATTGAAACAAGGGTCGCATCGATCGCATCGATCTCTAATCCATACTCACGCGCGGCCATGTGTGAAGAATAGCGGAGACGGCTAATGAAGCCGAATCCCGAAAAGGTAAAATCCCTCTTGAACTTCATTGGTCGTTCCAGCAGATGCAGTGAGGAAGGCTGAGTCCATACGTGTGAACGGAACTCTGAATGGAAAGACGACTTCTGCATATGTAGAGATCTCTATCGACGTACCATCGCACTGTAAATCAGTAAGGACGATTCCCTTCAATTCATTTCGTTTCATTGCTCCCTCATCATTGCTCCAGTTATGAAGCTCTAACATCACATTGAAAACTGCGCGATTGCAGTCGATAGGGATGCTTCGATGTGGGCGCGCAGTTAGTGCAGCTAGTGGAGCAGTAAACATATTTCCTTTACCAACATAATATGCCGACTCATCAAGTGTATGAACACCTCGTTGGGCAGCCGCCTCCGTTGCCTGCACTAAGGATCGCTTGGCTACGAACACTGATGCAATATCACTCATCACCATCAGGGAAGCAACAGTGATGATGAATAGACCAATGATCACAACACTCAATGAGCCGCTCTCATCGGTAAGTCTTTTCCTTGCACCATCGGTAAGTCTTTTTCTTGCACCATCGGTAAGTCTTTTTCTTGCAGCAATTGACTTATGGCTTAGATCGATGGACCTACTGGTTACATCCATGGACTGACATGCTCCTGGGCCGATGCCATGATCCGTCTATTCGTACGATGATCAACAAATGAAATTGTTAAGCGGATACGACCATCAGCTGACAAGCATGGTTGATTCGTACAGTCGTAGCGTGCCGTAAGAGTTTGAATCTCATCGTGAGTAAGACCAAGATGATCGGCAATTACGTTAAGTGCTTGAGCAGAAACTTCTCGCCCTGCGTAGTCACTATCACTGGCTACATATGCTCTTAGCCCTTCACGTGCTAGCACCCGTGCGATCTCTTCATTTCCGCTGACTGAGGCAAAGTGATTCAAATACATAAAAATAGGAATGAATAGCGGGATTGCCAGCGCAACAAACTCAACTATCGCGCTTCCTGTTTCATCCCGCAATCTATTTCTCACCTTGTTGATGTTCTCTGTGGCCTTGATGTTCTCTGTGGCCTTGTTGTTCTCTGTGGCCTTGTTGTTCTCTGTGGCCTTGATGTTCTCTGTGGCCTTGTTGTTCTCTGTGGCCTTGTTGTTCTCTGTGGCCTTGTTGTTC
>CAIXPV010000163.1 GCA_903921405.1 uncultured Actinomycetes bacterium | reverse complement strand
GAGACTGCACAAGGGATCTTTATTAACTTTGATCAAGTGATGACAACTTCACGCAAGAAACCTCCATTTGGCATTGGTCAGATTGGAAAATCATTCCGCAATGAAATTACACCTGGAAACTTTATTTTCCGCACGCGTGAGTTTGAGCAGATGGAGATGGAGTTCTTCGTAGTCCCTGGTACCGACGAAGAATGGCATCAATATTGGATTGATACTCGCATGGCCTGGTACATAGATCTTGGAATCAATCCTGATCGTCTGCGACTGTTTGACCATCCAAAAGAGAAGTTGTCACATTATTCAAAGCGCACCGCAGATATTGAATACAAGTTTGAGTTTGCAGGAACTGAATGGGGCGAGCTTGAAGGTATTGCTAACCGCACAGATTTCGACTTAAAAGCCCACTCGGCCGCCTCTGGCAAGGACTTGTCTTACTTCGATCAAGAAAAGGGCGAACGGTGGACGCCGTATGTCATTGAGCCAGCTGCAGGTGTTGATCGATGCACGCTTACCTTCTTAATGGATGCCTTCACTGAAGATGAGGCACCTAATAGCAAGGGCGAAATGGAAAAGCGTGCAGTGCTAAAGCTTGATCATCGCTTAGCTCCAATAAAAGCTGCAGTTCTTCCACTGTCTAGAAATGCCGATCTTTCACCAAAAGCTAGAGATCTTGCCGCACAACTGCGCAAGAACTGGAGTATTGATTTTGATGATGCCGGTGCAATCGGTCGTCGCTACCGTCGTCAAGATGAAATCGGAACTCCGTACTGCATCACTATCGACTTTGAAACCTTAGAAGATAATGCAGTAACTATTCGCGATCGCGACACAATGGCGCAGGAGCGCATCGGCCTTGATCAGGTCGAAGCATGGTTAGCTCCACGTTTACTAGGTTGCTAAAGCCACTTTTACTTCCTCTAGCAAGCGGTGATCACTACGTTGATCCACCGGTTGTTCTTGCACCCATGGCTGGAATTACCAATGCGCCATTTCGTACCTTATGCCGCGAACAAGGCGCAGGATTATTTGTCTCTGAAATGGTAACTGCACGCGCTTTAATTGAACGTCGTCCTGAAACTTTGCGCATGATAGTTCCCGGCAAGGATGAATGGCCTCGATCAGTTCAGCTCTATAGTGTTGATCCAACAACTATGCGTGCTGCAGTAACAATGATTGGTAAAGAAAACTTAGCCGACCACATCGATATGAACTTTGGTTGTCCAGTTCCCAAAGTAACTCGAAAAGGCGGGGGAGCAGCGCTACCATTTAAGCGAAAACTATTTTCAAATATTGTCCAAGCAGCCGTTGAGGCGGCAAAGCCATTTGGAATTCCTGTCACAGTAAAGATGCGCATCGGTATCGATAGTGATCACCACACATATTTAGAGGCGGCTAAGTCGGCAGCTGATTTAGGCGTGGCCTGGGTAGCGCTACACGCGCGCACTGCCGCACAGATGTATGAGGGTAAGGCCGATTGGTCGGCGATTTCCAACCTGGTGGAGCATCTAAAACCAACGGGCGTACCCGTGTTGGGCAATGGAGATATCTGGTCTGGGCATGATGCAGTTCGCATGGTTGAACAGACTGGATGCGCGGGTGTCGTGGTCGGTCGTGGGTGCCTAGGGCGTCCATGGTTATTTGCCGATTTGGTTGCTGCACTAAAAGGAAATGAGAAAGAGCTAACTCCTAATCTGCATCAGGTGCGCGAAGTTATGTTCCGCCACGCTAATCTGATCGTTGAATACTTAGAGTCTGAAGATCGCGGCATGCGCGATATGCGAAAACATATGGCCTGGTATTTAAAGGGTTTTCGAGTACCGCGAGAAATTCGACACGATCTAGGTATGGTTTCATCGTTAGTAGAAATGCGTACATTGCTAGATCAATTAGAGGATCAACCATATCCAGTTGAGGTTGGTGATAAACCTCGTGGACGTACTAGCCATGGCAGACCACCGACATTGCCCGATGGCTGGCTCAATGACCCAGATGAGTTAGTTCATGTCGAATTAGAAGATGCGTTTTCGGGGGGATAGATGTTTCTATTTCGCTGGATTCGACGCACGCTTACTTTCATTATCATCATCGCGCTGATCGCACCCGGGTATGCAGTTTCACAAGTCTGGCGCGCAGCTAATAATCCAGTAGTTCGCCATGCCGATGTCATTGTTGTCCTTGGAACTGCGCAGTTAAATGGCAGACCCGGTGAAGCTCTTGAGGCACGTTTAATCGAAGCTAAGCGGATATTCGAATTAGGTTTAGCGCCAACAATTATTACGGTAGGTGCAGGTGCACCTGGAGATCGAACAACTGAGGCGGCATCTGGAAAATATTGGCTGCGCACTCATGGCGTACCTGCAAAAAATATTACTTCGATTGAAGAAGGCCGCGATACTTTGGTCAGCACTAAGGCTTATGCAGCTCTCATGAAAAAACGAATGGTTAGCGATGTAATCATCGTGACCGATCCTTTTCATTGCAAGCGTGCAATGACTATGGCTAATGACCAAGGGATTATTAGCACATGCTCGCCAGTTAAGAGCGGGCCAAATACGATTTCTAACTCGGGATATAAGTATTTATTACGCGAGGCTGGAGCTTATTTAGTCTATATAACCCTCGGCCGGCGTGGAGTTCAAGTCAGTGATCATTTACCCAGTGCCGATATTCTCACTAAGGTTATGCCGTGACGTATAGTCAATTCGATCAAGAGCGCTTCTTAGATGAGCCAGCAAAGCGTGCTGGGCGTACTGAGTTCATGCGCGATCGTGCGCGAGTAATTCACTCTGCAGCGTTGCGTCGTCTAGCTGCGAAAACACAGGTAGCAGTGCCATGGGAAAATGATTTTCAACGCACGCGCTTGTCACACTCATTGGAGTGCGCACAAATTGGTCGCGAACTCGGCGAATCGCTGGGAGCCGATCCTGATTTACAGGACACCGCGTGCTTGGCTCATGATTTAGGTCATCCGCCTTTTGGGCACAATGGCGAAGAAGCCCTTGCCGAGTTAGCTAAAGAGTATGGGGGCTTTGAAGGAAATGCCCAAAGCTTCAGATTGCTGGTACGCCTAGAAGCAAAGACCGTAGATGCCAGTGGAAAAAGTGTAGGCCTTAACTTAACTCGTGCATCGTTAGATGCTGCAACTAAGTATCCATGGCCACGTTCTCAGAATCCACGCAAGTTTGGTGTCTATGACGATGATATGGAAATATTTACCTGGATGCGTGAAGGTGCCCCAGTCGATAAGAAATGTATTGAAGCTCAAATTATGGATTGGTCTGATGATTGCGCATACTCTGTCCATGATTTAGAGGATGCAATTTTTGTTGGACAGATTTCAGTTAAGAACTTCGAAAATGACATGGCCGATATTTATCGAGTAATGACAAATGATTATGCAAGTGATGCTAGCGAAGCCGAGGCGGTTGATGCGCACAAGCGATTGTCACAACTATCAGCTTGGCCACAGTATTTCGATGGCACGCACCGATCTCTTGCCAGGCTAAAGGATTCAACTAGCCAGCTAATCGGTCGATTTGTTTTGGCTGCAGAGCTTGAGACTAGAAAGATTCATGGCGATGGTCCACTTTCTCGATATGGTGCAAATCTTGAAATTCCACGCGATCAGATTATCGAAGTCGATTTTCTCAAAGCCATAGCAGGGCACTACTTAATCAACGCTGCGCATTCTCAAGATCGTTATGCCAAGCAGCAAATTATCATCGCCGAAATCGTCCAAATGTTGCGCGATTGCGCACCGCGAGAGTTAGATTCCATTTTTCTCAAGGCCTGGGATGAAGCTGGCGATGAAAGCGCACGCATGCGAGTAGTTATCGACCAAGTTGCAGCCCTTACAGACCCTGGTGCCTATGCCCTGCATGCCCGCTTGAGCGCATCTCGGTAAGGTTGGGTTATGGCCGGACGTATACGTGATGAAGATGTTGCATACATCCGCGATCGCGCACCCATCGATGAAATCGTCGGAGATTACGTTCAACTTAAGAACGCTGGAGGCGGACAGAAAAAGGGACTCTGTCCCTTTCATGATGAAAAATCTCCCTCTTTCCATGTAACACCCAGCAAAGGATATTTTCACTGTTTTGGTTGTCAGACCGGCGGCGACGTCATTGCATTCTTGATGAAAATTGATCATCTGACTTTTGCCGAAACTGTAGAGCGCTTAGCCGATCGATTGGGCTACACACTTCGATATGAAGAAGGCGGCGCCAGCGGTCCTGTTTTTTCAGCAGGTGCCAGATCACGATTAATCTCAGCTAATGCTGAGGCGGCAAAGTTTTATCAAGAACAACTTAACTCACCTGCTGCCCAACATGGCCGTGATTTATTGACTAAGCGCGGATTTGATAAGGCAGCATGCATGTCATTTGGAGTTGGCTTTGCTCCCGATGAATGGGATGCACTGACTAAGCACCTTCGCGCTCTAGGTTATTCAATCGATGAACTTGAAACCGCTGGACTTTCAAAGATGGGTCAACGTGGCCCAATTGATAGATTCCGAAACCGTCTAACGTGGCCGATTAAAGATATTTCAGGTGATGTTGTTGGCTTTGGTGCTCGTAAATTAGCAAGTGATGAAGCAGATCAAGGACCTAAATATCTCAATACTCCTGAAACTCCGATCTACAAAAAGAGTCAAGTTCTCTACGGTCTGGATGTAGCAAAGAAAGAGATTGCAAAAAAGCGCCAAGCCGTCATTGTTGAGGGATATACAGATGTTATGGCCGCACAGTTAGCTGGAATTACAACTGCGGTTGCAACATGTGGCACGGCATTTGGCGCCGACCATATCCGCATATTGCGCAGATTATTAATGGATGACGACGCATTTCGCGGAGAAGTTATCTTTACCTTTGATGGTGATGCAGCAGGGCAAAAGGCGGCACTTCGAGCATTCAGCGAAGATCAAAAATTTGTAACTCAGACCTTTGTTGCAGTTGAACCTGATGGACTCGATCCTTGCGATCTTCGTCAACAAAAAGGTGATTTAGCGCTGCGCGATTTAATCGCTCGACGAGTACCTCTTTTTGAGTTTGCAATTCGCAGCGAGCTTGCACATCACAAACTTGATTCTGCTGAGGGACGCGTCAATGCCCTTAATGCAGCCGCGCCATTAGTTGCACAGATTCGCGATAAATCTTTGCGCCCCGAATACACGCGCTTGTTGGCAGGTTGGTTGGGCGTTGAAGTTGAAATCGTTTCAGCGGCTGTGGCTCAAGGTGTTAAAGCGCGCCCACGTACTGAAGAGGTTCATGAAGTTAGCAATGAGGAAAATAACTGGCGCCCAGATCCAAGCGATGCGCGCCTAATTTTAGAACGTGAGGTGTTGAAGTCTCGTTTGCAAGAGCCACATCTTTTTACTGGCTCACTGTGGACCGATATTGAGGCCGATGCATTTACTCATCCGGCATATCGCCAAATGCGAAAGACGATTGATGAAAACCCAACGTTGTCACATGGCACCATCACAGATGAGAAGATTGCAACGATTTTTACTGAGTTAACGGTTGAGCCGATCCGCGCAGATGGAAAGCCAACTGCGGCCTATGCTGAAAGCATCGTCGCTAGATTGCGAGAAGTGGCAATTTCACGTTCAATCGCGGCGTTAAAATCTAGTCTTCAACGTTTAAATCCTGTAGAAAATGAGATCGAATATAACGCTGCATTTACAGCGCTAGTGGCCTTGGAAAGTACCCGCCGTTCACTGCATGATTTAGCCCTAGGCGGGCTATAAAAACACTCAATTTTCCTAACTCTGGCCGCGTGCGCTAGAGTTTGCGCTCGTACTCATTGATCCCTGATAGCTCAATGGCAGAGCAGCCGGCTGTTAACCGGCAGGTTCTTGGTTCGAATCCAAGTCAGGGAGCTTTCGCAGCGTAATTCTCAGCAAGAGGCTTTATTATCTGAGCCATGATTCAAAGTTTTCTTCGAACTGCCACGAATTCGTGGCGCAGCCAAGTAGGGGCACTTCGCATTATGCGCCTGTGGCTAGGAGCAACATGGATATATGCAGGCTGGGATAAGGCCACAGATCCTGGATTTTTAACTCGAGGCGCCTCTAGCTTTATTGGAACTCAGTTATCTGGTTATTCAACGCAATCACCTGTTGGTTTTGCTTTTAATAAATTGATTGAGCACGCAGTACCTGTGGGCATATTTGTGATGGTCTCAGAGTTTGCTATCGGTCTAGCCACTTTATTATGGGTAGCACCAACAGTTGCAGCTTTCGGTGGTTTTTCAATGTCAATGGGTCTCTGGCTTGCCAGCAGTTTCCACGCTAATCCCTATTTCTTGGCCAGCGATTCAGCGTATGCAGTTCTTTGGCTTAGCTACTTACTTATGATTAGAAATAAACGAAAGGGTTTTTCAATGTCTTTTGAACGTCGTGGAGTATTGCGTATCGGAATCATCGCCGTACTGGCCACAGCATTTGCCGGAGTGGGAAAGATCTTCACTCCTGCTGCAGTGCAAGAGAGTGCAGCCGCATCAGGAAAAACCAAGCTTGTAAAGCTCGCTTCGCTTAAGATAGGGGCTACAAAGAATTTTGTTTTAGCAAATGGTGCGCCTGCGGTCTTGTTCCGTACCAAGACTGGCGTCTTTGCCTACTCGGCAATTTGTACGCATCAGGGCTGTACGGTGAATTACTCGGCCTCATCCAAGACACTTAAGTGCCCTTGCCACGGCGCCGAGTTTGACCCACAGTCATCCGGAAAGCCAATTGCTGGTCCAGCTATTAACCCATTAGCCAAAGTTAAAGTCGCCGTTGAGGGGGCGTGGGTAATACTGGCGTAACGTTGAAGAAACAACTGGCGGTAAGATTTATCCATGGCCCTATTTCGTCTTAACATAGCTTTGCCAGATCGTCCTGGCTCACTTGGTTTGCTTGCATCTGCAATCGGAGCCGCCGGGGGAGATATTCGAGAGCTTGTAGTCTTGAAATCTGAAGATGGCCGAGGCTTTGACGATATTACAGTGGCCGTGCCGGGAAGTGATCCAACTGATTTACTTGAGATTCTTAATTCAATCGGTGGCGTAGAAGTTATATCTATAAACCCCGTTGCATAATTTCGGCACCTTGGCTTGGCAAAGAAGTAAAGAATCGTGGTGCCTTAAATCCGGCATTCTTAAAGGCTGACTCGACACTATGAATCGTATCTACGGTAGTACTAGCGTTAATGAGTGCAATGGCACTTCCACCAAAACCACCACCGACCATACGAGCACCAAGTGCACCTGCAGCAATTGAGGCATCCACAGCAACATTGAGTTCTGGGCACGAAACATCGTAGTCATCACGAAGAGATGCGTGCGATGCATTAAGTAATTGACCAAGTTCGGTAAAGTTCTTAGCTTCAAGGGCTTCAACTGCGCTATGTACACGAGAAATTTCAGTTACTGCATGGCGAGCACGGATAAACTCAACGTCACTCAGTAGATCCTTGGAGGCGCTGAGTTTTTCTAGTGAAAGCTCACGCATCGATCGCACTGAAAGCTTGGCAACAACTGAATCACACGATTGCCTGCGTCGTGCATAGCCACCATCGGTTAGTGAATGGTGTGCTTGAGTATCGATAATGAGAAGTTCAAGACCGTTAGATGCAACGTCGAATGAAACATTTCTAGACGTTAAATCGCGACAATCAAGTAAGAGCGCAAATCCTGCTTGCGCCATCAATGAAACTGATTGATCCATAATTCCACACGGCACTCCGACGTAATCATTTTCAGCTTTTTGTGTCAGACGAGCAAGGGTTTGAAGATCAAAGCCAAGTGACAATAAGTGGTTTAAAGCTGTAGCAACGCTGCACTCCAGGGCCGCAGAAGAGGATAGGCCTGCGCCTAGCGGAACATGTCCGTCGATCATTACATCAAGGCCTTCTTTGACGCCCATCGCCCAAATAACGCCAAGTGCATATCGCTCCCACTCGCCTTTGAGCCCAGGTTTAATATCATCTAAATTAACCGTGACTATTTTATTACGGCGCTGGGCAGAGGCGATGCGGACTAATCGGTCGGGTCTAATACTCATTGCGGCAAAGGTGCGATCAGAAATTGCAAAGGGAAGTACATAACCATCGCTGTAATCGATGTGCTCACCGATTAAATTCACTCGCCCAGGAGCTGCAGCAATAATCTCAGGGCTATAGCCAAAGGTATCGACGAATATTCTATCTATGTGCGACATTGCTGGGCCTAGGAGAAAGAGGCCAAAGTATCGGCAACCATGTCATTGATTCCTCGAGTTGGAGTCCAACCAAGTTGTGCCTTTGCCTTAGTGATATCTGCAATCAATACGGCGGGATCCCCAGACCTACGTGGTGAATCAACAGTTGGAATAACTTGTCCAGTTGCCTTCGATGCTGCTTCTACAACCTGTCGAACCGAGTAGCCACCACCACTGCCTAGATTATAAATTTCGTGTACGCCCTCGACGAGTGAATTAAGTGCTTTGATGTGCGCATCGATTAAGTCAATGACATGAACATAGTCTCGAATACATGTTCCATCGGAAGTAGGCCAGTCAGTACCAAAAATCTTTACTGGGTTGGCGTGCGTACTGCGTAATACATTTGGAATCAAATGCGTCTCCGGATTATGGCGTTCAGCTAGCCAACCGCGATCGCATGTGAGTGCGCCAGCAACATTAAAGTAACGAAGAGAAACAGCTGCAATTGCCTGCTCCGCTGATTCGCGGCTAATCATGTGGTCGATGGCTAACTTTGTAGAACCGTAAGGGTTGGTGGGATTTGTCGGTGCAGTTTCTAGGATAGGAATCACTTCGGGTTCGCCATATGTTGCCGCCGATGAAGAAAAGACAATCTTGCCTACCCCTGCAATCCTCATCTGATCAAGTAGGTTTCGTGTCCCATCAACATTGACCGAGTGATACAGATCTGGCTTGTCTACGGATTCGCCAACGAGTGATTTTCCAGCAAAGTGCATAACTGCATCTACACCTTCAAGTGCCTCGGCTAAATCAGATGTATTGAGCAGTGATCCTTCAATAAAACGAAGGCCCTCTGGCACGCAATCGGCATGACCCGTGCTGCAATCATCAAGAATTGAAATCTCATAACCTTGCTTACGCAGAATTTCTACGGCAGTGGAGCCTATGTATCCCGTGCCACCAGTGACTAGAACGTGCATGATTACAGCTTAACTTCGCGCAGTTGGGCAGCTGATTGCTCTGGGCGCATATCCATAATAAATGCACCCATTGCAGATTCAGAGCCTGCCAAATACTTTAACTTTCCAGGTGCCCGGCGAACGCTTGTTATCTGCCAATGCAGGCGTAAGACATCACGGCCAGTACGCACTGGAGCTTGGTGCCATGCAGCTATGTAGGCCATCTCAATTCCAAATACCCCATCAAGGCGCTTCATAACTTCTAAGGCAATCTCTGGAAATGCTTCACGATCGGAATCAGTAAGACCAGTTAAATCGGCGACTGAGTGAAGAGGGGCTACGTGAATCTCAAATGGATAACGCGAGGCGTATGGAACAAATGCTAACCATCGATCATTGCGGGCAATGATGCGCTCATCCTCGCGAATTTCACGTGCCAGGACCTCATCAAATAAAATCTTGCCCGTTGACTCTTTATATTTTCTAGCAGCAGTCAACATTTTTTCAACACGTGGCGGCACATATGAATAGGCATAAATCTGTCCGTGCGGATGCGAAAGCGTTACGCCGATTTCTTCCCCGCGGTTTTCAAAAGGGGCGATGTGTTCTATGTACGGTTCTTGCGATAACTCTTCAGTGCGATCAATCCATGCCTCTAGCAAAATTCGAACTCGTTTGGCAGTTAAATCCTTAAATGATTTTCCGTGGTCTGCGGTAAAACAAATTACTTCACACTTTCCGGCAGCAGTTCCTAAATCAGTATCTGGGCCAACTTGATCAGGAAGCGCCCAATCTCCAGTTGGTGGACGAAGCGAAGGTGAGCGGTTATCAAAGACGACAACTTCAAAATCTGATTCGGGAACCTCTGTTAAAAGTTCCCCAGTAGTCGGACACAACGGACACAACTCCTTCGGCGGTAAAAAAATTCGACCTTGTCGGTGGGCAGCCATTGCTACCCACTCATTGACCAGTGGATCTAAGCGCAGCTCACCGATGAGAGGTTGAGCCTCAACTGGGCGCATATCTGGCGCGGTTCGGTTTTGACCGGCAGTGTCGTAATAGCGAATAGTGCGCCCATCGGCCATCTCGCGATTGTTACGCGTGATGCCACCCGGTAATTTTTTACTCTGCGCCATAGTGTCGATACTCTACCTTTGTGAGCAAGCAATCTGCACTTTTGAACGTGCCAACATCCTCTTTGCTCATTGAAGTTGTAGCCGGGGCCGTGGTGATTCGTCATTGGGGAGCAGACCTTGAAGGTGACTTAACAGAGGTAGCGCTAGCTAGTACTCCTTCGATCAGCAATAGTTCATGGGATCAAGCCCAATTTCCTGGAATCATGCGCGAAAGTGCACGGGGCTTCTTGGGACGTCCAACGGTATCCGGACATCGAAACGGCACGGCCTGGTCAACAAAGTTTGAGGTAACTGATTTTCACCATGTGGGTAATCACTGTGCGATCACGTTGCGAGATTTTCATGCAGAGTTAGAGATACTTCTCACCTTTGATATGGATAGCTTTGGAGTTATTACACAGAGGGCTACCTTAAAAAATATTGGCGATAGCGATTACT
>CAIXPV010000162.1 GCA_903921405.1 uncultured Actinomycetes bacterium | reverse complement strand
CTGATGCCGCGCACAATGTGTTCCTAGATATTGCCGCTAGTGGTGGAGCCCCACTATTAATTATTTATGTTGTTATTACTGGTTTGGTTGTTGTATCACTATGGAAAGTTATAGCACGAGCCAAGACATTTGATCCTTATTTTGCCTCAGTTGCATCAGTATGGGTTGGTTACCAAGCACAGTCTGCGATTAGCATTAATCAGATTGGATTAGCGGTGTGGGGTTGGGTCTTATCCGGAACCATTATTGGATATGAGATGCATACTCGCGAAGTTGTGGAAGTTGAAAAGTCCGTTAAAAAGAATAAACAAAAGTCGCTACATGATTCAAGGATTTCTACCAAAAATAAAGGCGCCATTGCATTCTCTTTAGTTATAGGCCTGGTACTGGGAACACCGCCATTGATTGCCTCGGCTAGATTTAAAGCAACAACTGAGAGTGACACTGTAGAAGAAGTTATCGCCGGTGCTTATATTTTTCCATTGTCTCGTGATCGCATGACTTTGGTTGGAATTGTTTTACGAGATAACAAAGTAGAGGTAGAGGCACTTCCCGTTCTCTTAAGAGCTTCTCAAGAGTTCCCTGATTCTTTTGAAACATGGGAGGCTCTTGCCTCCTTAACGAACGCGACGCCGGCCCAGGTGGCCAATGCCAAGGCGCAGTTGAAGCGGTTGGATCCGCTGAACCCCACGCTTAAATAGAGGTGGCACACCGTGAAGGCTCAGGTGCTTCACAGGTTTTAGCGGTGTAATAGGCACATGACTGCGCCTACACGAATCTATAAGTACTCCGCCGCCGGTACCGACTGGGCCGCCTTATTAATGGGTGGAGGTCTGGGGCTGACCTTGGCCCTGCAGTTAACCACGGTGCGAAAGAGTGATTTCACATCGCTGTATGCCTCGGTTGCATCTTTTTCACGGCTGTCGGCTTTGGTGGGTACCTACTTTGCAATCGTTGGAATCTTTTTAGTTGCGCGAATCCCTTGGGTTGAACGAGGCGTGGGCCATGATCGATTGGTGACCTGGCATCGCAAGTTGGGGCCGTACTCGTTATTTGCAATTGGTTTTCACGTTCTATTTATTGTCTTCTCTTTTGCGGGTCAAGATAATGTGCGTTTATACGTAGAAATGTGGCGCATGCTCAACACCTTCGACTGGATGTGGGCGGCGTTAGCTGGCTTTGTTTTAATGATTATGGCCGGTGTGACATCGTATAAAAAAGCACGCGCAAAGATGAGTTATGAGACGTGGTGGATTATTCATATCTACACATACTTTGCGATCGCTGCATCGTTTATGCATCAAGTATTAAACGGCCAGATGTTTATTGGTCATCCACTCAACCGTGCATACTGGACGGCGCTATATGTGTTGATGGCCTTTTCAATTATTTACTGGCGCTTTGGTGTTCCACTTGTGCGTTCGGCAAAACATGCGTTACGCGTTGAAAAAATTGTTGCAGAAGGCCCTGGTGTTGTCTCTGTCATTATGAAGGGGCGCAACTTACATAAGTTAGCCGCCCAAGGCGGACAGTTCTTTGGCTGGCGCTTTTTAACGCGCGGACATTTCTTGATGTCGCACCCGTATTCATTATCGGCAGCGCCTACCGAACACTTCTTACGTATTACCGTTAAGGATTTAGGTGATCATTCACGGTCAATGGCTTATTTAAAATCTGGCACACGTGTATTTGTTGAAGGCCCATATGGTGCCTTTACAGCAGGGCGCAGCACCAGACCTCATGTTGTTTTGATCGGCGGCGGCGTAGGTATTACACCTGTG
>CAIXPV010000161.1 GCA_903921405.1 uncultured Actinomycetes bacterium | reverse complement strand
TCTTCAAACTCTGCTGGAGCTAACTGTGCGATTGTGGTCCGCACCTTGCTTGCAACCTGACCTGGAGTATGAAACTCCGCATGGGCTAAAGCTTTTTCCTCTATCTGGTAGATAGCGAACTCGCTTATTCCATCACGAATCGCAGCAGCCGTCTCTTTTGCAATAACCGTTGCATGGGCCGATGAAATTTCGCCCATGGCAAGTGCTGAACATGTATTCGGCAAATGATTAACTAATGTGCGAGCGACATCGATTCGCATCTGCGCTGTATTGCCTGAAAGGCGCAGAGCTGCGGCTACATCTTCGCGCTCGGCTCCATCGATTCCATCCCACATATGTTCTGCCACCGATGGTGTTTCACCAGCTACGGCAACGATTGCGCGTTGTAACACTGCTTGCAGCCACGCACTTTGGCGCTCTAGTGCAGACAGGTAATCAATGCGGCCACCGTGATTGAGATTAGAGGGATCTATTGCAACCAGAGATGCAAGGGTTTTGATTCCTGGGAAAGCGGCAAGGAGTTCAGTAACTTCCTGGTTCAGATCGATGGCGCAATCTTTGACACTCATTGTGTGAAGTGCGGCCGTAGTCATAGGTGCAACTATTTAGGTGGGCGCTGACAATCTAGAAAAGTTATTAACAGGCTTTTGCTGAAGGCGATACAGGCTTTTGCTGAAGGCGATACAGGCTTTTGCTGAAGGCGATACAGGCGATACAGGCGCGAAGTTTTTGATTAACCCTCGTGCATCTCGGTTGGTGCGCCGTGCACATTGAGCACATCTGCATTCGCCGCAGCACCTGCTGTACCAGAAGTCTCTGATGTACTAGCGCCACTAACCGTGGACCCTGACTTTGAGCCTTCACCACTTCTATTCAACGGTTTCTTGGCATCATCCTTATAGATAGCTGGAATCGAACCCAATAATCCCTTTTGAAAATCTTCAAAGGCCTGCAGAACTTCGCGCTTAGTGTTCATGACAAATGGCCCCATCCATGCGACAGGCTCTTTAATTGGAGCGCCACCTAAGATAAATAGTTCTAGCTCAGGTGAACGGCTCTCTTGCACATCGGCGGCACGCACAACAATTGTGTCTCCATCACCAAAAACAGTTGACTGACCCGTATGCACTGGACGATGTTCATCGCCAACATAACCATTACCGGCAGCGACATAAACAAGTGCGTTGTAATCCTTGCGCCATGGAAGACGAAGCTCTGCACCTGCTGCAATAGTTGCGTGAATTAATGTGATTGGTGTCTGCGTAGTTCCAGGACCCTCATGACCGTCGACTTCGCCTGCGATTACGCGAATAAGTGCACCGCCATCGGCCGATGACAACAGCGCAACATCTTTAGCGCGCACATCTTGATAGGCAGGGGCCGACCATTTCTTTGCCGCAGGTAAATTTACCCACAATTGAAATCCATGAAATAAACCACCTGACATCACTAAATGTTCCGGGGGAGTTTCAATATGCAAAATTCCAGCACCGGCTGTCATCCATTGAGTATCGCCATTTGAAATAGTTCCGCCGCCGCCATTGTTATCTTTATGATCAAAGATTCCATCAATAATGTATGTAACGGTTTCAAAACCGCGATGAGGATGCCAAGGAGTTCCCTTTGGCTCACCCGGTGCGTACTCAACTTCACCCATTTGATCCATCATGATGAATGGATCAAGCTCTGCCATATCGATTCCGGCAAATGTTCGGCGAACTGGAAAGCCCTCACCCTCGTAACCTTGCGGGGCGGTAGTAATACTCTTCACCGCACGTGCGCGCGCGCCAGCAACTTCATGGACGCGAGGCAAAATAGTTATATCGGCAACGGTTACAGCAGGCATTCTCAACTCCCTTGTGAATACCTCAAGGGTAGTTGAAGATTCAACTACCTGCAAGCTCAACGTTATTCCATACCCGGGCTGCAGCCTTTACGCTTGGAATATGTTAAAAATCCAATGCATAACAATTGACTGCCACAATCCAATTGCCCTTGCACAGTTCTGGGCACAGGCACTGGGATGGAAAGTTGGCGACGGTGCAACAGATACTGAGGCCTACATTGAGAAGAACCTGAGCGCGGCAAACGTTGATGGCTATCCAGATTTACTCTTTATCAAAACTCCTGATGCAAAGATCTCTAAAAATAGAGTGCATGTAGATCTTCGCCCAGCGAATCAACTGGAAGAAGTTCGGCGCCTTGAAGAAATAGGAGCAACGCAGATTGAAATCGGGCAATCAGATGATTCCGATACAACCTGGATTGTCATGGCAGATCCCGAAGGAAATGAGTTTTGCGTACTTAAAGCTCTTGGTTAGAGAGCTTTAAGCGCTGACACAACCTTGGTTAATGAAGCTTTTGCATCTCCGAAGAGCAACATTGTCTTTGGATCATATAGAAGTTCATTTTCGATTCCAGCAAAGCCTGGACGCATCGAACGCTTCAAGAAGATCACGTTAGAAGCGTTAGCGACTTTCAAGATCGGCATTCCATAGATTGGACATCCTGGAGTATTTTCTGCCGCTGGATTAACAACGTCGTTTGCGCCAATAACAATTGCTACATCGGTCTGGCTAAAGGTTGGATTAATCTCATCCATCTCCTCTAGTTGATCGTAAGGAACATTTGCCTCAGCAAGTAGGACGTTCATATGTCCAGGCATACGACCAGCAACTGGGTGAATTCCATAGGCAACATCAATGCCTTTAGCAATCATCAAGTCAGCTAACTCGCGAACGGTGTGCTGTGCCTGAGCAACAGCTAAACCAAAGCCCGGAACGATAACAACGCGTCGTGCAT
>CAIXPV010000160.1 GCA_903921405.1 uncultured Actinomycetes bacterium | reverse complement strand
GCTTCGAGTAAGGAGTCAATCCTAACCGATGAAGTAGTACCGGTGTTCATATGTTTTAACTCCACATTACCGCTGGCGATTTCCGAATCCCCGAGTACAACCACATAACGCGCCCCACTCTTATCGGCAGCCTTCATTGCCCCTTTGAGCGCGCGATCGCCAAAGCTAATCTGTACATTCTTGCCCGCTGTACGCAGTAGTTGCGCAGTGGTGAGCGCCGTATTCATAGCTAAATCACCAAGGGGAATAATGAAGAGATCAGATATTGCTAGATCGCTCGATATAACACCTTCGGCCTCGGCTGCTAAAACAGCACGATCGATTCCAAGACCAAAGCCGATTCCAGAAAGAGCTTGTCCTCCAAGCTCTTGCATCAAACCGTCGTAGCGCCCTCCCCCACCGATTCCAGATTGAGCACCTAGTAGTTCATGCACAAATTCAAAAGTTGTCCCGGTGTAATAATCTAGACCGCGAACCATGCGTGGGTTCAAAACATATGGAATTCCCATTGCATCTAAGTACTTCTTCACATTATCGAAATCATCGCGAGCATCCGGTGTTAAGTAATCCATCAACAAAGGCGCATCCAGCATGGCTTTCTTCATCTCTTCGCGTTTATCATCAAATAAGCGAAGTGGATTGATCAATGCCCTGGCAGCAGTTGCTTCATCTAAATCTAGAGTCTGAATAAACTTCATGAGATCAATTCGATGAGCTGCACGAGTCTGCGCATCCCCAAGAGAGGTTAAATCCAAACGAAACTTAGTCAGACCTACAGCTCTGAAACCCGCATCGGCAATTGCAATAACCTCTGCATCGATAGCTGGATCATTAACACCAATAGCTTCGATACCAACTTGATAGAACTGTCGATATCGACCGGCCTGTGGACGCTCAGCTCTAAAATAAGCGCCTGAGTAAAAAACTTTGACTGGAAGTTGTCCTCGATCTAATCCATGCTCAATGACTGAACGCATAACGCCAGCAGTACCCTCTGGTCGAAGTGTTATTGAGCGATCGCCTCGATCTGTAAATGTATACATCTCTTTAGAAACCACATCAGTTGATTCACCAACACCACGAGTGAAGAGTTCAGTATCTTCAAAGACCGGTAACTCCATCAGTTGATACCCTGCTCGACGGGCGGGCGTAATCAAAGCTTCTCGGACGAACTCAAAAGTATTCGAACGTGGCGGAATGTACTCGCTGACGCCTTTGGGAGCTTGTATCTTTTTACCAGCCATTAGTAACGGCCCTTGATTGAGTTCAAATATGGATTGTTCTTACGCTCATCACCGATCGTGGTGGTGCGCCCATGACCTGGCAGTACCCGCAAGTGATCAGCCAAGGGGAGAACTTTCTTTCGTAATGTCTCTTCCATATCTTTAGCCGATCCAGTTGGTTGGTCTGTGCGACCGATTGAACCAGCAAATAGGACATCCCCGCTGACCAATATCTCATTGTTAATCTCAAACATCAGTGAACCTCGTGTATGGCCGGGAGCGTGAATTGCCCTCATAGATAGACCCACGAGCTCGATGACATCTCCATTGCGTAATTCTCTTACATCGCTCGGTTCGATAAACTCCATGGCCGACAATGTCGCAGCAAATTCTGCGCTCACCAAACGATCAGGGTGAATCAAACTCTCGCGATCCTGGCTATGAATATAGGCAGGAATTCCATAGCCCTCGGCGACAGGTCGAATCGAAAACGTGTGGTCTAGGTGTCCATGAGTTGCAACAACGGCCACCGGCTTAAGCGAGAATTCGGCGATAATGGCCGCTACCTGCACGCTCACGTCAGGCATGCCTGGATCGATCACTATGCACTCAGAGCCAGGAGCGCTAGCTAAAATCCAGCAGTTTGTGGCAAACATAGGAGCGGCAAAGGACTCGATTAGCACTATTGCCTCACCCTCTACCGATTGACGCCTAATGGCATAGACAGGGTACCTTTTACCCTATTGAAATGCTCAATTCACGCCCTATGAGCTCACACTCATTAGGCCAAACGAATACATAGCGACGTTCATACGAACAACGCGCTGAAAGGATCACCACCATGACCGATTTTAATCCACTACTTCACGCATCAGCAGCAAGTGCGCTGATAGGAGATCCTGCAGCATTTGGTCGAGTAGGCGAAGATGGCACTGTCTATGTTCGCACACCTAATGGTGAAAAAGCCGTTGGTTCATATCCAGGTAAGAGCCCAGAAGAGGCGTTGACATACTTTGTCCGCAAATTTGAGATGCTCGCCGCCGAGGTTGCACTCCTTGCAGCTCGTATTAAGAGCGGTGCTCTCGTTCCCTCAGATGCATACGCTGCAGTTAAGAAACTGCGTGAGCAGGTTAAAGAGCTCAATGGTGTTGGTGATCTCGAAGCACTTTCAGCCTCGGTTGAACAGATCGAACCGCTCATTGAAGGCCATCGCGAAGCCTATGAAGCCAAGAAGGCTGCAGAGACTGCCGCTAAAAAGGCACGGTTAGAGCAAATTCTTATTGAAAAAGAAAAAATTGTTGCAGAGGCTGAATCACTTGCGCTCTCAGAGAGCTGGAAAGTTACGGGCGACCGCCTGAAGGTTTTACTAGATGAGTGGAAGTCTGCTCCACGCCTGGACAAGAAGAGCGATGCAGATTTATGGAAGCGCTTCTCTTCATCTCGCAACAAGTTTGATAAGCGTCGACGCACACACTTTGCAGCACTTGAAGCAACACAGAGTGTCGTATCTGATGCCAAGAAGGCGATCATCACCGAAGCTGAATCACTTGCCACTTCAACTGAGTGGGTGCCAACGGCCAAGAAGTATAAGACGCTTATGGATGCTTGGAAGGCATCTGGTCGCGGTAAGCCAAGTGATGATGCAAAGATGTGGGCGCGCTTTAAGGCTGCCCAAGATCAATTCTTTACTGCTAAGAACGCTGACCTAGAAAAGCGCGATACAACGATGGCAACTAACTTGATTAAGCGCGAAGAACTAGTTACACAGATTGAAGCCTTAGTTCCATTTACTAACCTAGATGAGGCCAAGAAAGCTCTGCGTGAGCATTTAAATGCTTGGAGCAAGATAGGTATGACTCATCGCGACAAGCGAGCATCACTTGATGCCAGAGTTCATGCAGTTGAATCGATTAT
Organism: uncultured Actinomycetes bacterium; assembly: GCA_903921405.1. GTDB lineage: Bacteria > Actinomycetota > Actinomycetes > Nanopelagicales > Nanopelagicaceae > Planktophila. The sequence goes on along the minus strand of CAIXPV010000160.1, from coordinate 316 downwards.
TAAAGAGGCCGAAGCTGAGAATTGGCGCAAAACCGATCCGGCAGCCAAGGCTCGCGCCAGTGAAGTTGTTAAGCAGCTTGCTGATTCGATTGAGAACTACGAAAAGATTGCTGCTAAATCATTGGCTGCAGGTAATGCTAAGAAGGCCACTGAGGCAAGTGAATCTGCTGCAGCTCGTAGAGTGTGGTTAGCTGAGGCTGAAAAAGCTTTAGCTGAATTCAACTAATTAGTTATTAGTTGTTCGATAGACGTCATAGACGCCTTCGATATTACGTACTGCACCAAGTACTGAGTCTAGATGTGTTGCATCTGCCAT
>CAIXPV010000159.1 GCA_903921405.1 uncultured Actinomycetes bacterium | reverse complement strand
GAATCTAGCGATATGAAGGGCTAAATATGGGCGAGATCCGGTTATCCTCAGAAAAGCGATTGCGATTATTTGCTGGTCGCGGATACCCCGAATTAGCCGATGATGTTGCTTCAGAACTTGGCATTCAATTAACTCCAACATCTGCCTATGACTTTGCAAATGGCGAAATCTTTGTTCGTTTCGAAGAGTCAGTTCGTGGCTGCGATGCATTTGTTTTGCAGAGCCACACCGCTCCAGTTAACAAGCAGATTATGGAACAGCTGATCATGGTCGATGCACTTAAGCGCGCATCGGCAAAGCGCATTACAGTCGTTGCACCTTTTTATGGTTATGCCCGCCAAGATAAAAAGCATCGCGGACGTGAACCAATCTCTGCACGTTTAATGGCCGATCTATTTAAAACTGCTGGCGCTGATCGCTTAATGGTTGTAGATCTACACACATCACAGATTCAAGGTTTCTTTGACGGCCCTGTTGATCATCTCTTCGCACTTCCAATGTTGGCCAACTATGTTGGCAGTAAAGTTGATCGCTCGCGCTTAACAATCGTTTCACCAGATTCTGGTCGAGTGCGCGTAGCCGAGCGTTGGTCTGATCTCTTAGGTGGCTGCCCAATTGCATTTATTCACAAAACTCGCGATCCACGGATTCCTAATGAATCTATTACTGGGCGTGTAGTGGGCGATGTACAAGGCCAAACATGCGTAGTTATCGATGACATGATCGACACCGCTGGCACTATTACTAAGGCCGTGGATGCCTTATTTGAAGCTGGCGCAAAGGATGTAATTGTGGCAGCAACGCACGCAGTTCTTTCAGGCCCAGCAATTGATCGCCTGAAGGCCTCGAAGGCATCAGAAGTTGTCATTACAAATACGCTGCCGATTTCAGAGGATCAGAAATTTGATGGTCTGACTGTTCTTTCAATCGCCCCGCTGATCGCACGCGCGATTCGTGAAGTCTTTGAAGATGGCTCTGTTACTAGCCTCTTTGACGGCCTTTCCTAAGCGCAATTTGCACAATCTCGGCCCCACAGGCTAACCTTTGGGCTGTTCCGGCGAGGGTATGAATTACTTCCGTTATCGACGGTGTAGGAGTTAAATCCTTTCTGGAACTTTGTGTTCAAACCGAAGTTTCCACTATGAGGAGTAATAAAAATGGCAGAGATCACTATCAATGGCGTCACTCGTACCGAATTTGGTAAAGGCGCATCACGTCGTGCACGTCGCGATGGTTTAGTACCTGCTGTTATCTACGGTCACGGTGAGAAGCCACAACACATCACACTTCCTTCACGCGAACTTGGTGTTGCGTTGAAGCAGTCAAACGTTTTGCTCGACATCGTTATCGATGGAAAGACTGAGCTCACACTTCCAAAGGCGATCGTTCGCCACCCACTGAAGCAGATCATTGAACACATCGACTTAGTTCTTGTGCGCCGCGGTGAGAAGGTTGTTGTTGCAGTCCCAGTTCACGCAGTAGGAGAGCACGATCGCGATGGCGTTCTTGAGCACGTTAATAACACAGTCGAAGTTCGCGTTGAGGCAACTGCAATTCCAAGCTTCTTTGAACTCGACATCAATGGCCTTGCCGCTGGTACATCACTGTATGCAGCAGATATCAAACTTCCAGCTGGTGTTGAACTTGAATCTGATCCAAAGATGATCGTGGTTCACTTATCTGAGCGCTCAACAGCCTCTGAAGAAGTAGCACCAGTGGCTGCTGCGACAGAAGCTCCTGCAGCTGCTGCTGATTCAGACAAGAAGGACGCTTAACCCCTTACGCTTACCGTTATGACGTGGTTGGTAGTGGGCCTGGGTAATCCAGGAGATCAATACGCTGCCACCCGTCACAACGTAGGTCAGATGGTTATCGACCAGTTAGTCCGTCGTCATAGCCTTAAATTATCCTCACATAAATCGCGAACCGATATCGCCGCGTACAAGTTAGGCGTTGGCGATTCCGCGCATTCAATCATTGTTGCAAAGTCAAAGAGCTATATGAATGAGACCGGTGGCCCCATTAAGGCGCTCGCTAATTTTTATTCGATAGAGCCAGAAAATATTATTGCTCTGCACGATGAGCTCGATATCGCCTTTGCAACAATACGCAGCAAGTTAGGTGGCGGGGATAACGGTCACAATGGTTTGAAGTCCATGACATCAGCCTTTAATACCCCTGATTATTACCGTGTTCGGTTGGGGATTGGGCGACCTATGGGCCAACAAGATCCTGCAGATTTTGTTCTCAAAGCCTTTTCAAAGGTTGAACAAAAAGACGTAGCGGAGTTTATAGACCGTGGTGCAGATGTCGTCGAATCTCTTATTAGTCAAGGTTTAGAGCGCACACAAACCGCATTCAATAGTTAAGTATCAACCAGTATTTCGAAGACCCGCAGCGACACCGTTGATCGTTAACAGCAACGCTCTGCGCAAAATAGGATCGGCAGATTCACCAGCATCACGTACGCGCTTTAATAAGTTGATTTGAAGCAGATGAATCGGGGACAAATATGCATCTCGTACCTGCAGAGTTCGAGCAAGAATGGCTTGATCTCCAAGCAGAGATGTCTTCTTAGTAAGTAAGAGAATCTCGGCAACTGTTAAATCAAACTCAGTTTGTATCTCATCCAGAAAGTGATGCAGCTCTTTGGGAACAAGAGCATTGACATATCTGCGTGCCAGAACCAAATCTGTTTTAGCCAAAGTCATTTCAACATTGCTGATAAAAGTATTAAAGAAGTGCCAATCTTTCAGCATTGTCGCTAAGACGTCGGATTTACCCGCCTCGCGCGCAGCTTTAAGGCCCGAACCTACGCCGTACCAACCAGGAACAATTTGGCGTGATTGAGTCCAGCCAAAAACCCATGGAATCGCACGCAATGAATCGAGCCCGGCTTTAGCATCTGGCCGACGCGATGGCCGTGAGCCAAGAAATAGATTTCCAAGTTGTTCCACAGGTGTTGAGGCATAGAAATATGCGGGAAGATCGTCGTGATCAATTAATTGGCGATAGCGTACAAAAGAGCTATCACTGACTAACTGCATACACTCGCCCCACGTAGCTAATGCTTCTGAACTTTGGCGCGGACCGCGATTTAAGACGGTCGCTTCTAAGCTTGCGGCCAGAGTCAGTTCAACATTCTCGCGAGCAAGGGATGCAAGAGCGTACTTATCGCTAATAACTTCACCTTGTTCGGTCATCTTTATCTGACCATCAACGCTGCCCCATGGAAGGGCGATGAGAGCTTCATAGGTTGGTCCGCCGCCTCGACCAACTGAACCACCACGGCCATGGAATAAACGCAGCTTCACGCCGTACTTCATTGCAACATCGCGCAATGAGCGTTGCGCTCGGTGAATCTCCCACTGGCTTGTTGCAATACCAGCATCTTTATTGGAATCTGAATAACCCAACATGACCTCTTGAACATTGCCGCGCAGTGCAACCACTGAACGATATGTTGAGTTGCTTAATAGTTTTTCCAAAATCTCACCCGATGCACGAAGCTCGGCAACAGTTTCAAGAAGCGGAGCAAAATTTACATGTACAGATTTGTTGGCAAGATCAACCAGTCCAACGTGGGCACCAATGACAACTGCTGCAATTAAATCATCGGCGCCTTTAGTCATAGAAACTATGTAAGTCTCAATCGCCTCTGGACCGAAGCGCTCAATTAAATCTGCAATTGCGGTAAAGGTATCCAATGTGTTCTTACCTGCGGCGTCTAGACCGCTCGGATCAAATGTACTTTCATTGAGTAAAACAGCGGTGAGAATCTCAAATTTTTCATCATGCGTTTTCTCTAAATAGCCAGGCATTTGCAATAGTTGATTCAAAACGTGGTGGTGAGCATCAGAGTGTTCACGGATATCCATAGTTGCATGCGTAATTCCAAAGGCGGCAACAGTACGAATTGTGCGCTCAAGTAAGCCCGTAGCAATCAGTTCACCCTTATGTTCAAAGAGTGAATCACGCATCAACGTGAGATCAGCTAACAGCTCGGCAGTATCTTTGTAATCACGGTGGTCAACATGCGGGCCATCTACGGCGTGACGGTTACGAGTCATTGCCAATCGATGCACTATTGCCGTGGCCTTGAGTCGATAAGGCTCTTCGGCATTTAAACGTAAGAAGCGCGCCTCAAACTCAGGGATGTGGGCAAGGTCTTTAGCAACCGATGCACTTAATTCAGGCGTCGCACCAACTATGCGCGTAGATACTGAGAGCAGTTGTCGAAGCGCATCCATCGCGGCAATTGTTACGCGTATTGCGTGGCCAACCTGTAAGACCATCGCATCGGTTGTTACTTTGGCCGTCACATTGGGATTACCATCGCGGTCGCCACCGATCCAACTTCCAAATGACAGTGGACGCGCAGTGACAGGAACGTCAATTCCGATTCGCTTCATTTCACGTGCAAAGTCATTGAGAACTTCTGGCACAGTTTGGCGAAATAAATCATCTAAGTAATACAGCGCATTCATGGCCTCATCCAACGGTTCAGGACGATCTAAGCGCAGTTCATCGGTCTGCCACAGTAAATCAATTGTCTCGGCTAAACGTTCTCCTTGAGATGGATCTCGTGGAGTATCTAACAAATCTGCAACACGACCCATTTTATTGAGCACAGATCTGCGCGCAGCTTCAGTTGGGTGCGCAGTAAAAACTGGCCGCACAGACATTTCATTAATCCATGCAGAGATTTCATCGCGCGATAATTCATGGCCTGGAGTTTGCGCCACAAGTGCCGCCTCAATTTTATCAACGGCACGTGTGAGCCAGGATCCGCCTTCGGCGCGTGAATCAGCTAAGACTCGAGCGCGGTGAACTTGTTCAGCAACGTTAGCTAAGTGAAAGTACGTACTAAAAGCTCGAACAAGTTGAACCGAATCTTCAACTGACAGTGATGCTAGAAGTTCAACACCATCGCCTTCGCGAACTGCCCTACGAACATCTTCGACAAGGGCTAAAAGCTCTGGACCTTCTTGGCGCACAAGGGTCTGGCCCAATAAGTCACCTAAACGGCGAACATCGCTGCGCAGACCAGCATCATCTGCTGCTACTGCCCCGGGCTGAGTTGTCATTGGCCAATCCTCTCAGTTAGCAGGTACATGACAAAATAAATTAGACTCACTACTTGTAAGCCCCCTCCCATTGGGAGTTGGGGCCAATAGACGTTTGGGGGCAGTGCATGCGCGGTTTAGTCAACACTGCTGGGCCCTCGGCAACTCATATTGTGGCGCCAGCACCGCTGTATCCATTCTTAATTGCTGCGCGCGCTGATGCCACACCAATTCTGGTTATTACGAGCTCTAGTCGAAGCGCTGAAGATTTAGTGAGCGAACTCAGTGAACTTCACAGCAACGTTATGGAGTTTCCGGCCTGGGAAACCCTGCCACATGAGCGATTGAGTCCACGCAGCGATACGGTAGCTAAGCGCATCCAAACGCTATACGCCCTAAATTCCGCGCACTCGGTGAACCCCATTGTTGTTACACCAGTGCGAGGTGCGATTCACCGAATAATTGCGCAACTAGGGAAAGCCCCTCTAATGAAGTTAGAGATTGGCAAAGAACAGTCACTCGATGAGCTCGTTAGACATCTAGGTGCGCTTGCTTATGCTCGAACCGATTTAGTAGAACGCCGCGGAGAGTTTGCTGTTCGGGGAGGAATTGTCGATCTCTTCTTGCCATTGAGCGCGCATCCGATTCGAATTGATTTCTTTGGTGATGAGATTGAAGATTTAAGTTACTTTGAAGTTGCAGACCAACGAACATTTGAACCAGTTATTGGAAGCATTGAGATTTATCCATGCCGCGAACTCCTACTGACCGCGCTTATAAAGGCACGTGCTCTGACTTTAAAGTCAGAGCTTCCAGCTGCAGCGGAGTTACTAGAAAAGATTAGCGAGGGAATAGTTTTTGAAGGTATGGAGTCATTGATTCCATTGTTGATTGATGAAACAGAGACTCTTCTTGCGCGCATGCCCGCTAATACGCAAGTAATATTTATTGACCAAGAGCGAATCAAGTCGCGCGCCGGCGACTTACTTGCAACTAATGAAGAGTTCCTCAATGCATCGTGGTCTAACGCTGCTCACGGCGCAATTGCGCCTATTCATGACGGTTCTGGAACGTACATGTCATGGGTTGAGCTTGTCAGCGAATTAGAACGCTGCGGGCTAGCCAGCAAGTCGTTAAGCCCATTTGGAAGTGACTTAGCCGAGGACACTGAATTTTTAGATTACAGCGCGATTGACCCAATGCGGGGGGATATCGATCGCACAATAGATGCACTGCGTACCGCCGTTGAAGCGCACTTTACGGTTGTTTTCGCTACCCACGGCCATGGAATGTTAGAGCGCTATGCAGGAATATTTCGAAATGCCGATCTGCCAGTACACATTGTTGAAAAACTCATTGCCAAACCAACCAAAGGAAGCGTGCATCTGACGACGTCGGTTATCGCGCATGGCTTTGAAAGTGCAAGTGATCAAATCTTTTTCATGACCGAACGAGATTTAACCGGCAGCAAAGGTAGTGTGAAAGATGGTGATCGGCTTCCATCAAAGCGCAAGCAGGCGATTGATCCTTTGGAGTTACGAGCTGGTGACTTTGTTGTTCACGAACAACACGGAATCGGTCGCTATGTAGAGTTATTACAGCGCACAGTTGCCGGAGTAACGCGCGAATATTTAGTGATCGAATATGCATCGGCGAAACGGGGTCAACCCGGCGATCGAGTTTTTGTACCGACAGATGCCTTGGAGCAAGTCAGCAAATACGTTGGAGGAGAAGCGCCAACGGTGCACCGCATTGGTAGTGGCGAATGGCAGAAAGCTAAGAGCCGTGCGCGCAAAGCGGTACGCCAAATTGCTGGAGAGTTGATCCGTCTGTATGCGGCCAGAACTAGTTCGCCAGGCTTTGCATTTTCACCCGATACACCGTGGCAGCGTGAGCTTGAAGACTCTTTTTCATATATTGAAACACCAGATCAGTTATCAACGATCAATGATGTCAAGCGGGATATGGAGCGCCCGTATCCAATGGATCGAATTATTTGTGGCGATGTTGGCTACGGCAAAACTGAGATTGCGATACGTGCCGCCTTTAAAGCGGTACAAGATGGCAAGCAGGTTGCGGTATTGGTTCCAACGACGCTTCTAGTACAGCAGCACACAAAGGTTTTTTCCGAAAGATATGCCGGCTTTCCTTTAAAGGTGGCTGGGCTATCCAGATTTAACACCGCCAAGGAGAGCAAAGAGGTTATTGAGGGATTACTAAAAGGCACTGTTGATGTAGTGATTGGTACGCACCGAATTCTCTCGAGCGATGTTGTCTTTAGGGATCTAGGGCTCGTTATTGTCGATGAAGAACAGCGATTTGGGGTTGAACAAAAAGAGGCGCTCAAGAAGATGCGCACAACGGTGGATGTCTTGGCAATGTCGGCAACTCCCATTCCTCGAACCCTAGAGATGGCAGTTACCGGAATTCGCGAGATGTCGACGATTACTACTCCACCTGAGGAGCGACATCCGATCTTGACCTATGTTGGCCCAGCAGAAGAAGGTCAGATTACGGCGGCAATTCACCGCGAACTTCTGCGCGATGGTCAGATTTTCTACTTACATAACCGCGTTGAAACTATTGATCAAGCGGCTTCGCGAATTCAAGAGTTAGTACCAGAGGCCAGAATTCGTGTGGCGCATGGTCAGATGAGTGAAGGCGCATTAGAAGATGTCATCTTAGGTTTTTGGAACCGCGACTTCGATGTTTTGGTTAGCACAACAATTGTTGAGAGCGGTTTAGATATTCAAAATGCGAATACGCTAATTGTCGAACGCGCAGATCGATTTGGTTTATCACAGCTTCACCAGTTACGTGGCCGAGTGGGTCGAGGCCGCGAACGTGCATACGCATATTTTCTATATCCTCCCGATCAACCATTATCTGAATTAGCACACGAGCGGCTAACTACAATCGCAGCAAATACAGATTTAGGTTCTGGCATGCGCGTTGCACTTAAGGATTTAGAGATTCGCGGTGCGGGTAATTTATTAGGTGGCGAACAGTCAGGTCATATTGCAGATGTTGGTTTTGATTTATATATGCGCATGGTTGGTGAAGCTGTTAATGATTACAAAGCTGGCATCATTGAAACTCAAGAAAAGATTAGTGATTGCAAAGTAGAGCTACCGATTAATGCTCACCTATCGACGGAGTATGTACCGGGAGAGCGTCTGCGTTTAGATCTCTATCGCCGCTTAGCCGATGTTAAGAACCCTGCCGATGTTGAATCCATTGGCGCTGAACTTCTCGATCGATTTGGCGAACTGCCACATGAGGCCACGGCTTTGTTAGGCGTTGCCTCTCTGCGCGCTTTGGCAAAGGCAGCTAAATTAACTGAGGTTGTTATTCAGGGAAAGTTCTTACGTTTGGCTCCCTTAACGCTTCCTGAGTCCAAGCAGATGCGTTTATCTCGCCTATATCCAGGCTCGCTCTACAAATCGGCCACTCGCACGGTATTAGTGGCATTAAAAGCGGGCAATGCATGGAATCCGTCCGAGAGCGCACCATTAATAGTGGATACTTCTCTTCTGGCCTGGGTCGTAGAGGCAGTCAACCAACTAAGCGAAGCACCGAAAGCGAGTTCATAGTGAAGAAGATTCTGGCCGTAGCCGCCGTAGCAAGCGCCCTTTTCCTCTCTGGCTGTTCCCAAGTGGGAGCTGCAGCAACTGTGGGAGATGTAAAGATCACGCAAGCCAAGGTTCAGAGCAGCGTAGATTCAATTCTTGCCGCACGGGTTGGTGTTGACACTTCACAGATGCAAGTTGAAACTGGCGAGGCACTAAACCGCGGTCAACTGCGCTTCTTTGTTTTAACTGCACTTCTGCAAGCAACTGCAAAAGATTTAAAGATTACGGTCACGAAAGCTGAGATTGATACACGACGTGCCAGCATCATTGATCAAGTTGGTGGAGCAACTGCACTTCCAAATGCTTTGGTCGGTGCTGGAATCGCTGCAGATAATTTAGATACATATATTGAAGCAATTTCACTATCAGAAAAGATCAGCAAGGCACTTACTGCAAGTGGAATTTCACAGGCCGATATCGGCGCAGCAGTACAAAAGCTTGTCGTTGATAAAGCTACCAAGATTGGCGTGACTGTTAATCCACGCTATGGCAAGTGGGATGGAACAGTTGCAGATGTAGTGGCAACTGATCCTGCTAGCTCTGCTGTCACACCAGCAACCAAGTAATTCATCTCGATGCAAGGTTCACAGCTTCAACGTTTAGTTGAAGTTATGGACCGGCTTCGATCTCCCGGTGGTTGTCCATGGGATGCCGAACAAACGCACGAGTCACTGCTTAAATACTTACTTGAAGAGTCGTACGAATTTGTCGATGCCGTACAAAGCGGTAACCGTATTGATATGCGCGAAGAGCTCGGGGATGTATTACTGCAGGTTTATTTCCATGCCCGCATCGCCCAGGATGATGGAACCGATCCGTTTACCATCGAAGATGTTGCTGAAACAATTGCTGACAAATTAATCCGCCGCCACCCGCATGTATTTGAAGGGTTGGAAGTTAACGGCGCCGATGACGTGCTGAAAAATTGGGAGGAAATAAAGCGGGCTGAAAAGGGGCGTACATCGGCTCTCGATGGCATTGCTATGGCCCAGCCAGCCCTGCCACTGATTGAAAAGCTTTTATACCGAGCAAAAACACATGATGTTGAGCTGGAAATCCCACAGGTAAATGATGGACCGGCCGATGAGAGCGCCGTTGGTCAGGCTCTACTGTCAGTCATTGCATGGGCCCATGCCAGTGGCATCGATGCCGAAGCTGCACTGCGCAAGCAGGCGATGCAATTGAGCGAACAGATCGCGGGCATCGAGGCACGGTAGGATTGGGTCTACAAAGTTTGTGTGATTTCAGCGTTGAGGTCTCACCCGGCACAAAGATTTAAGTGACGAAGGAGAAACGCTATGGCAATAATCGAAGCTCTAGGAGCCCGTGAAATTCTCGACTCCCGTGGAAATCCAACGGTTGAAGTTGAAATTCAGTTAGAAGATGGCACTCAAGCCCGCGCAGCAGTTCCAAGTGGAGCATCAACGGGCGCATTTGAGGCCGCCGAACTTCGTGATGGTGGAGCACGTTACTTAGGTAAAGGTGTAGAAAAGGCGATTGCATTTGTCAACAATGAAATCGCACCAGAGATTATTGGTTTAGATGCTCAAGATCAGCGCATTATTGATGCAGCGATGATCGAGCTTGATGGAACTAAGAACAAATCACGTATGGGTGCTAATGCAATTCTTGGCGCATCACTTGCCGTTGCTAAAGCCTCGGCTGAATCAGCGGACCTTTCACTCTTTCGCTACTTAGGTGGACCAAACGCACATTTATTACCGGTTCCTATGATGAATATTCTCAACGGTGGCGCACATGCCGATACCAACGTTGATATTCAGGAGTTCATGATTGCGCCAATCGGTGCACCAACATTCCGCGAATCACTGCGCTGGGGCGCCGAGATTTACCATGCATTAAAAGCTGTTCTAAAAAAGCGCGGCCTTGCAACATCAGTTGGTGACGAAGGTGGCTTTGCGCCAAACCTTGATAGCAACCGCGCAGCCCTGGACCTTATTCTTGAAGCTATTGCTGCTGCAGGATTTAAGCCAGGTACTGACATTGCACTTGCGATGGACGTTGCAGCAACTGAGTTCCACGACAATGGAAAATACAAGTTTGAAGGCGCGCTCAAGACATCGGATGAAATGATCGCGTATTACACATCATTGGTTGATGCATACCCAATCGTGTCCATTGAAGATCCATTAAATGAAGAAGACTGGGCTGGCTGGACTGCCATGACAAGTGTTCTAGGTTCACGTATTCAAATCGTTGGCGATGATCTATTTGTTACTAACCCAGAGCGTCTTGCTAAGGGAATCGCAGGAAATACTGCAAATGCACTGCTCGTAAAGGTTAACCAAATTGGAACGCTGACTGAAACTATCGATGCCGTTGAAATGGCGCACCACGCTAGTTATCGCACAATGATGAGTCATCGTTCAGGTGAAACTGAAGATACAACCATCGCTGATTTAGCTGTTGCACTTAACTGCGGACAGATTAAAACAGGTGCACCTGCCCGAACAGAGCGCGTTGCTAAGTACAACCAATTACTACGTATCGAAGAAGAGCTAGCCGAAGGTGCCCGCTATGCAGGCCGCGGCGCTTTTCCACGATTTAAGGCTTAAGTAGGCGCACCGATGGCACGTCGCCGGCAACGTAGTTTTACGCGTCGACGTGCATCGAACCGCTCATTTGCGCTCTTAGCAGTAATCTTTTTTCTTACTCTCACATTAGCGCCACCGGTAAAGCACTACTTCACTCAGCGTGCACAAATCAGTGCACTGAATGCTCAATTAAATACAGATAACAAAGCCCTTGAAAAAGCCCGCCAAGAGCTTTTGTTGTGGCAAGACCCTGAATACGTGAAATCTCAGGCGCGCGAACGTTTGCATTTTGTTCTACCAGGTGAGCGTCAATACATTGTTACTGAGGGCAGCACAACTGCAACAACAAATACGACAACTAAAGTTGCAAACTCTTTAACCGATGGCCAACCTTGGTATGTACGTTTGATCGCATCGATTAGCGAGGCTGGCTGAAGTTGAGAGAAGTTAGCCAATCAGATTTAGATTGCATTGAAACTCAATTAGGTCGCACCCCTCGTGATGTTCATGCCATTGCATATCGCTGCCCTTGCGGTAAACCTGCAGTTGTTGAAACTCCACCACGGTTAGCCGATGGCACGCCGTTTCCAACTTTTTACTATGCAACCTGCCCGCGTTTAACGGCAGTGATTTCTACCCTAGAAACAACTGGTTTGATGGGGGATATGAACGAGCGCTTGGCTTCAGATGCCGAACTCGCCGGGGCATATCACGCAGCTCACGATGATTACATCGCTGCACGATCGGCACTGGGAATTAATGTGCCAGAAGTAGATGATGTGTCTGCGGGCGGAATGCCTACGCGAGTTAAATGTCTGCACTCACTTGTCGCACACTCGCTGGCAGCTGGCCCCGATGTAAATCCACTCGGTGATGAGGCTTTGGCCGCACTTCCTAAGTGGTGGCAGGGCAACCCATGCGAGTAGCGGCTATTGATTGCGGTACAAATTCAATTCGTTTACTGATTGCCGATATAGAAGGCGACAGCTTTCGCGAAGTAATTCGCACGATGGAGATTGTTCGCTTAGGCCAAGGCGTAGATCAAACGGGTGAGTTTCATCCCGAAGCAATCGCACGCACGTTAGCTGCCGTTGATAAATTTGCCATAGAGATTGCTAAACGAGGTGTGCAACAGATTCGCTTTTGCGCCACTAGCGCTACACGTGATGCCACTAATCGCCACCTATTTGTCGATGGCGTGCGCGATCGCCTTGGCATTGAACCTGAAGTTATTAGCGGTGATGATGAAGCATCACTATCATTTACTGGAGCGATTCAAGATTTATCGCCAGCAGATGGTCCATTCTTAGTCGTTGATATCGGCGGGGGTTCCACAGAGTTTGTTTTTGGAACAAGCCATGTTGAGTTTGCCATGAGCGTCAACATTGGTTGTGTGCGAATGACTGAGCGCCACTTCACAATAGATCCTGCTCCAGAGCATGAAATAGATTTGGCTCGCGTTGACATACAAGAAGCCATCGCAAAAGCGGCCGTGATAGTTCCAATTACTGCCGCCAAAACTCTGATTGCCGTTGCAGGTACTGCAACCACGGTTGCTGCAGCAGCGCTCGATTTAAATGAATACGATCGATTTGCAATTCACTTAGCCCGAGTCAGTGCTGAAAAGGTCGGGGAAGTTGCCACTATGTTTTTAACCTCTACCCGCGAAGCACGCCTCAACCTTGGATATATGCACCCTGGCCGGGTCGATGTGATTCCAGCGGGTTCGCTGGTTCTCTCAGAAATTATGAAGGCAACGGGGGCTACTCAGTTCATTGCCTCTGAGTCAGATATTTTGGATGGCATTGCCCGTTCGATAGCTACTTCAAAGCCTTAGAAGAACTCTGCCTGAATGAACAGTGAGCAATCTCTGGAGTGTTAATCCCAAAGAAAGTTAGCTGGTACTAAATACTTCTGGCATGAGAAAAATAATCAGCCTTCTTCTTTCCCTCTCAATCGTATGGATGGGTTCAATGGCACCTGCCCGGGCCGACTCACCTGACCTTACTGATTTGAATCTGCCAGTAGTCGCTTCGCTGAGCGGCAAATTCGTCAGTGGCACAACAAGCACAACTCCATTTTTAGAAGTCACTATGGGGATCCAAGAGAAGGTAAATGCGCTTAGTACTCTTACATTATCTATTCGCCCTACTGCATGGATTGCTAATGCGCCTTCATATCTTCAAAAATCAACGGACGTTGCGTGCAATGGAAAGTTCGATGTTCCAAGTGCATTTGTTCAAGTTTCTCGGGTTGCAAATACGGGGGGCTTCTTAGAGACAATTACGTTGAAGCTTCAAAAATCAGATGTAAAAGTAAATGATATTTGCTTAGGAACATATGGAATTTATGCAGTGAGTTTGACTGATGCTGCAAATCATAAAATTAGTACCTACTGGGGCAACTTAAGTGGAATTCCGGGTAAGTTCGGTTGGACCAGTACTGTTCACGCCGATGTAACAATTCCTGAAGCCAGCATCACACCGGTGTGCCAAAAGGCATTTAGTCCTGCACGCACTTGGTGGATGGACTGTGTTACTAATTTCAATTATAAATCCGTAGTTGCAACATACGATAAAGCCTCAGCAGATAAAGCTGCCGCGGACAAAGCAGCTGCCGCTAAATTAGTTGCAGATGCCGCCGCCGTAAAAGCTGCCGCAGTTAAAGCCACTGCAGATGCAAAAGCTAAGGCCGATGCTGCTGCAAAAGCTGCAGCCGATAAAGTGACTGCGGACGCCATTTCTGCCGCTGCAAAAGCGAAAACAGATTTAGCTGATGCCACTTCTGCATTAGCTAAAGCAAACCTTGATAACAAGACTTTATTAGCGCAGTTTGATGCACTGACTTTGGCTATTGACACCATGAAGACACAGGTAGCTTCTTTGACTGCACAGGTTGCAAGTACCCAGAAACTGCTTGCAACTTCGAATGCACAGATCACCAAGATTTGTAGTGTTAAGCCAAAACCTAAAGGTTGCTAGGCGTTTTTAAGCGTAATAAGTAGCACTAAAGCCCTAGTACACTCATGCTTTCACGTGGCCCCGATAGCCCAATGGCAGAGGCAGAGGACTTAAAATCCTCCCAGTGTGGGTTCGACCCCCACTCGGGGCACCAGATGTGCGCGGATGTTGGCACTTATTGCGCCTTAATCGTTTAGTATCTCAAAATGAAGCGATTCACGATCGGCTTGTTCATCGGCTCGTTACTACTCGCGCTATTTCCATTTTTAGCAAATGCTCAACCTCTGGAAAATTGCCGCATAGAGGCATCTAACTGGAATGCTGTCTCACTTGGATTTCCCGTTAGAACCGAGAGGCTTGCACACATTAGGAATCCTAAAATACTTGTTTTGCCGTACCAGTTGAAAGGCGAGCCAAAGTTCGAAATCACCGATTGGCATAAAGCTAAATTTGCGGAAGTGGGCAAGAATATAAGCCAACTCTCAAACGATTTTAGTAATGTCAATTTTATAT